>CATKYP010000035.1 GCA_949840855.1 uncultured Bacilli bacterium
TGATATTAAAGAAGAAAATTTAGGAGAATATATTAAAGTAAAGACAAAAAATTAACTTGTCTTTTTATTCTTTTTAGAGTAAAATTATACGTGTTTGAGGTGATTATAATGTTAGAGGTTCGTAATGTAAGTTTAAAATTTGGTACAAGAACATTATTTGAAGATGTAAATTTAAAGTTTCAAGATGGTGCTTGTTATGGGTTAATAGGTGCTAATGGAGCTGGTAAGTCAACTTTTTTAAAGATACTTTCTAAAGAGTTAGAGACAACAACAGGAGATGTTTATTTAGAAAAGGGAAAAAGAATATCCTTTTTAAAACAGGATCATTATATGTATGATGAAGTTAGTATTATTAATACTGTTTTAATGGGAAATGAGAAATTATGGAGTATTATTGAAGAAAAGAATAAGTTATATGGTCAAACAGAGTTTTCAGATAGTGATGGAATTCGTCTTGCTGAACTTGAAAGTGAATTTATTGATTTAGATGGTTGGAATCAAGAAGCTAATGCTGCAACGCTTCTTAATAATTTAGGAGTACCAGAATCTCTTCATTATAGTCTAATGAAAGAGGTACCTGTAAAATTAAGAGTTAAAGTATTACTTGCACAATCTCTTTTTGATAATCCTGATGTTTTGTTATTAGATGAACCTACTAATAGTTTGGATTTAGATGCTATTAACTGGTTGGAGGAGTTTTTAATTAATTTTAATAATACTGTAATTGTTGTATCTCATGATAGACATTTTTTAAATAAAGTTTGTACTCATATAGCAGATATTGATTATGGAAAAATTAAATTATATGTTGGAAATTATGATTTCTGGTATGAGTCTAGTGAGCTTTTACAAAAACAAATTAAAGAATCTAATAAGAAAAAAGAAGAAAAGATTAAGGAACTACAAGACTTTATCGCGAGATTTTCTGCAAATGCTTCAAAATCAAAGCAAGCAACTTCTCGTAAAAAAATGCTTGAAAATATCGAACTTGAGACTTTAACACCATCTTCTAGAAAATATCCATTTATTGAATTTAAAATAGAAGAGCCTCATGGAAAAGAAATCTTAACTGTTGGTAAACTTACAAAAAAAATAGGTGATAAGGTAATATTTGATAAAATAAGTTTTACAGTTCAAACAGGAGATAAGATAAATATTATTTGTGATGATGATACTAAGAAAACTTGTTTATTTAATATTTTAATGGGGATTGATACAGATTATACTGGAGAGGTTATTTGGGGAAAGACAATAAATAAATCTTATCTTCCACAGGATAATTCTTATCTTTTCGAAAGTGCTGATAAGAGTATAATGGAATGGATTGGTCAGTTTTATGATATTAAGGATGAGACAGTACTTAGAAG
Source organism: uncultured Bacilli bacterium (assembly GCA_949840855.1). Lineage (GTDB taxonomy): Bacteria > Bacillota_I > Bacilli_A > RF39 > UBA660 > UBA2730. The sequence goes on from CATKYP010000035.1 coordinate 1,368, forward strand.
TTTTCTAGGTAGAATGTTATTTTCAAAAGATGATGTCTTTAAAAAGGTAGGAGTATTATCAGGGGGAGAAAAGGCTCGCTGTATGTTATCAAAAATGATGCTTTCACATCCTAATTTCTTAATACTTGATGAACCAACTAATCATTTAGATCTTGAGAGTATAACATCTCTTAATAAAAGCTTAGAAAACTTTACAGGAGAGGTTATATTTACAAGTCGTGATCATGAGTTAAACAGTACTGTTTCTAATAGAATAATTAAAATAGAAGAAAATGGTAAAATAATAGATAGATATTTACAATTTGATGAGTTTTTAGAAAAAGAAAATAAAAATAACTTATAAAGAAGAAACGTAATTGTTTCTTCTTTTACTTTTTATATGTTAATATTAAATCTTTACCTCTTTGTTTTCTAAAACTACGAATATTGTCTTCACTATCTACTTCATATTCATCAGTAATATATCCCTTTGATATTTCTCGTATAATAGATGTATTTTTTATTCTATCTTTATCATAATCATAACTATATATATATGCGGAAAGCATAGTTCCATAATTATTTAAATTACGCTCATTAATTCTATTAAGTAAAGATTGAAATTCATCAATGGAATGTGCAGCTATGTAAACATTAGATAAAAATATATTGTCAAACTTATCATCAATATTATCTCTGAATATATCTAAATTAACAAATTTAAAGTTAATGTTTTTAATTGTTTTTTTCATTTTATTGTAGCTTTCTTCATTTCTTAAATAAAGATTAAAGACTTTTTTTGCAGGTGAATCATCATACTGAAATAAAAATTCATTTATTCTTTTTGGACTATACAATTCAAATATTTCTTCCCAAAAAAGGTTAGAATCATAACTTAAAGATTTTAATAGGGGGCTTATTTTATTAAATATATTTTTTTGAAATATGTTCTTGTTACTAAAGCAATTGAATATACCTTCTTGAAAGAAAAATTCCTGAAATTGTAAATAATCTAATTCAATTAGTGCAGCTATTTTTAAGTATCCGTATAAATCTGTAAATGGATTTATATCACAAATTGTTATATCATTTGTTCCACAGTAGTTGGCATTTAATGCTTGATCAAATGATGAACCAACAGTTAATAAGCTTTTATCTTTAAGATTAAAATAGTCTATATATCCAGAAATATTTTCAGTAGTAAATCTATAAATTTTATAGTACTCATTATTTTCTAGTGTAAAATCTTTATCATCACATAAAACTTTAGCTTTCATTAATTTAGTATCAATGCTATCCATATTATTTTCCGACCCCTTTAGAAAAATATGGACTTATTATAACATAATAGTATTAGTTTGTAAAACTATTTTCTCTTTTGTTGTAATTTTTAGTTCTAGAATATTAATTATATGTATGTTGCATCAAGTTTTATTATGGCATTAATTAACTATTATGATTACTTGACTAATACCAAGTAATTGGTTTCGCATAAAGGCTTATCAATTTAGTTGTAGTGAGTTAAACGAAAATGAGCTTAAATTTTATTATCCAACCTTATTAGATATGCAATTATCTTGTATAATTGACATTAAAGAAAATCTTGTAAAACAACTAGATGAACTAGTACAATATTTGTTGAAATTAAAATAGGTTTATCTTTAATTCTATAATTTATTGAATTTATTTTAATTATTTCATTTAAACTCCACTATTAATAAAACAAAAAGAAAACTAACTAACTTTAAGTTCTCCTTTTTCGCATCTATTGCCCCAGCTATCAATTAACTTTTTATCTTTTTTAACCATTATAATTTCGCAATTATTAGGACATCTATTACAATTTACTGAGCTTGTTTCAAATGAAAAGTTTGATAAATCGAAATTATATTCTCTTTCTTTTTCTTCACGTGATAAAATGGCAACACCAATGGCCCCCATTAAATGTCCATTCTCAAGCACTTTTATATCCTTATTTAGTATCTTTTCAAAAGCTTTTTTTACACCTATATTTTTAGATACTCCTCCTTGAAAGACTATTGGTTCTTCTATTTTTTTGCCTTTTGCGACATTATTTAAATAATTTAAGGCTACACTATTACAGAGTCCTGCAATAATATCTTCTTTAGAATATCCTATTTGAGCTTTATGTACTAAATCACTTTCAGCAAAAACTGTACATCTTGCTGCCAGAAGAGCAGGATTTTTACTTTTTAAAGCAATATCACCAAATTCTTCTACTTTAACACCTAGTCTATTAGCCTGACTAGAAAGAAATGATCCAGTTCCAGCAGCGCAGAGAGTATTCATAGCATAATCTGTAACTATTCCATCATCAAGTAAAATTATTTTTGAGTCTTGCCCACCAATCTCAATTATAGTTCTAGCTTCAGGCTCAAAGGTACTAGTTCCAATAGCATGAGCAGTTATTTCATTTTTAACAATAGATGCTCCTAAAATGCTACCAATTAATTTTCTAGCAGAACCAGTTGTTCCAACTCCTACAATTTTATATCCATCTATATTTGATAATAATTCTTTTAAAACTCTTTTAACAGCATCAATTGGATTTCCTTCAGTCCAAAGATAACAACTATTTATAATTTTATTTTTTCCATCAATAATAACACCTTTTGTAGATATCGAACCAATGTCTATTCCTAAATAAGCTTTTCTCATTTTTTCACCTTCCTATATTTTAATAAATCATAAAATGCTTCAAGTCTAGTATCAACACCACCATCTTCAACTTCAGTATCAAAACTAAAGAAAATAATAGGCATATTAAAGTCTTCACAAACATTTTTGATAATTGGAATAGCTCCAACTTCAGGAGTGCATCCAAATGGTTTAGTATGAATGATACCATCATACTTTTTTCTTGCTAAATAGATACTTCTATAAACATTATCTAGACCATCAGCTCCTAGAGTATATTTACAATATTTTTTAGTTTTTCTTAACATTTTCTTTTTACAAAATGCTTTTTGCCAAAGTAGATACGATAGATTAGTAAATCTTTTAATTTCAATATTATTTTTAGCAAGTTTTTTTTCTAGAGAGTAAGTACTTGCAGGTTCCATTGCGGTGTATAACTCTCCAATAATTCCGATTCTTATAGGTTTCTTTTTTATAATTTTTAGTTTTTTGAATTTCTTTTTGTATTTAAAATAAAGTTTTGTTAATTTTAAATATCCTTTTGCATTAGAAAATTCTTCTAACATTTCTTTTTTTAAGTTAATAAAACTATTTTTTTCCTTTTCAAAACCAATGTTTTTTCTAATGATTTCATCTATTTTATCCATATAATAGATCATTAGAATTGTGAGAGTTCCATAATATAAAAATGTTCTATAAGATAGTTCGTCATTTAAATTTTTAAATATTTTATATGCTTCTTTTATATGTATTCTATCTTTAGTTGTTAGTTTTATAAACTCGAACTCGTACCCTAAATCTCTTAAAATCTTTTCCTGAAGTTCTGCATAATATCTGTATCTACATCCTCCACCAGCTTGAAACAAAATATTTGCACCATCGTCTAAGCTTTCTATGAAATTACCTAAGTTGTATTTAAAAGGAACGCAGACATCACTTGGTGAATATTTACTACCAAGTTCAATTGTTTTCTTTGTAATAATAGGGGCTTCTCTTGTCTCAATATCACATAAATTTGAAATAAAATACTTAATAGGAATATAATAGTCGCCTAAATGGGGAAAGCTAATTATTTTTTTCATTTTTCACCTTCAATATATCAAAGAAAGCATCAAGTCTAGTAATTAGTCCAGTATTTGAAAAACTTTCTTTACTAATGTTTAAGATAGGAGTTTTAACTTTTCTTTTTATAAGTTCATTCGATAAAGAATCAGGTCCACAAGGAAATGTTGATAAAAGAATTATTCCATCAACTTTATCTTTATAATAGTTAACAGCTGCAACAACCTTTTTACTATGTGTCCAGTGAATATCGGTAGATAACTTTTTACATTCACTATCAACTAATCCTTCTTCTAAAAGATTAGAGTATATTATTTCAAAATTTTCATTATTTAAGTATTTGATTATATCTCTACCAATTATTTCATCATATAAGTTATATGGATGTCCAGCAAACAATATTTTAATTTTATTACTTCTTAGTTTATTTTTTTGTTCTTCGATTTTATTTCTTAAAAATAGTTTCTTTTTTTCTTTAGCATGAAGATAAGCATTATAAGAATTTATATAACTAATACCTAGTTCTTTACCTATTTTAATATAGGCAAGGGACTCTATTTCTTTTTCTGATAAATCTATGTTGTAATTTAAGATTTTGATATTTGGAAATAAGTTTTTTGTAATGTCATATAAGGCATTAAAATTTGTACATACTTGTTCATTTTTCTTTATAGAATATAGTCTAGGGACTAATATATAGTCACATTTATTTACTAGACTTTTTACTTGTCCTAAAAATATTTTCATTGAAAGGCAAGCTTCACTATCTGCTAAATTTTCTCCTTCTTTTATTGTTCTTTTGTTAGTATCTTCACTGAGAATTGTTTCAATATTTAATTTATCAAAAAAATATTTCCACATTGTGCCATCATAATAATATAGTAATGCTTTGGGTATTCCTACTTTCATATAAAACTCCTCCTTACATTAAAAAATATGATTTAAGTAGTAAATAATGTATTAACTTTATCGACAAAAAATATGAAATAGGTTATATTTTAATGAAATTTTGTTGAAATTGTAGGAAAAAACTACAAAAGTAGATATAAATATGTTATAATTTGTCTATATGTAAGAAAAAGGAGAGATTTATATGGCAAATACAAAGAAAGATGTTGAAGAAAAAGTTGTTAAGAAAAATTCGACACAAAAAAATAGTAAAAATTTAAAATCGAATGGTAAGAATAATGCTAATAAAAATAATTCTTCTAAAAAGGTAAATAATAATAAAAGTCAAACTAAAAAGGAAGAAATAAAAGAAGTTGCTGTTATTGAGAATGTAGAGGAAATAGAAACTACTGAAGAAACATTAAATGAAAAAATGGATTCAAAGAAAATTGCACTTATAGTAGTTGGTTTAATTATATTCTTTGGTTTGATATTTTATTTAAGTACTTTATCAGATAAGGGAGAATATCAAGAACCAACAGTTGGTAATGAAAACTATGATATGACTGATGTAGGAGCTGAGTCTTCATCTATTAGTGAGAATGAAATGAAAGAATTAAAAGAGATTAGTGTAGATGATTATCTAGCTCTTAAAGAATCAGATGAAAAGTATTCAGTTATTTATATAGGACGTCCAACTTGTTCACATTGTACTGTACAGTTACCAATTATGAAACATATGGCTTATAAATATAATATAGAAATAAACTATCTTAATACAGATAATTTTGATGGGGAAGGAAAAGATGCTACTAAACTTCAAAAATCAGATGATTATTTTAGTGAAGGTTGGGGAACACCATTAGTGTTAATTGTAAAAGATGATGAAATAGTAGAGTATTCTGAAGGGGAAACTAGTATTGCTAAATTAACTGAATTATTTAAAAGGTATGAAATAATAAGTGAGTAGATGAAAAATGGCAAGTATTTATGAAATGGTTGCAGATTTTAAAAGAAAATATCCAATGACAATAGGATGGAGATATATAAAAAATGCAAGTGTGGTTGAAAAACATCTAAATCCTGGAGAAGAATTAAAATATGCTTTTATTGCACAAAAAAATGATAATCCTTTTAATATCTTAGGTAGTGCTGTAGTTGCACTAACTTCAGAGCGAATTTTAATTGGTAGAAAAAGAGTAGTAATAGGTTATTTCTTAGATTCTATAACTCCTGATCTATTTAATGATTTGAAGATAAAGGGAGGAATAATTTGGGGGAAAGTTCATATTGATACTGTTAAAGAATTTATTACTTTGTCTAATATTTCAAATGATGCTTTGCCTGAAATAGAATCTCAAATATCTGCTTATATGATGGATCAAAAGAAAAAATATCATATAGATAAAGACTAAAAAAGATATGCAAAAATATGTATATCTTTTTTCTTTAAATTAATATTTTATTTAAGTAGATAATATATAAATAATATACTTATAAAAAATAAATATTTATATAAGGAAGCAACAATATATTATATATTGCATATGATATATTGATAGTTGCTAAAAATATTATAGTTATTTGATTTGACAATAATTTCATTTTATATTACAATTATATATGTTAATGGGTCCATAGCCAAGTGGTAAGGCGTGGGACTGCAACTCCCTGATCGTTGGTTCAAATCCGACTGGGCCCTCCATTTGGAAATAGTTCAAACTTTTATAAGTTTAGACTTAAATATAAATGTATTGATTTCTAAATAGGAAGTTAGTACTTTTTTAGTATCTAGGAGAGAGGATGCATTTTAAAAGATAAGTATTACTACTAAGGAATTAGAAATTGAAAGTTAGTTAAAGGACAATATAATATAGAGTATATTGTACTAATCAATGTGTTAGTGGTTATAATCCTAATTGTATTTTCGAAAATCCAGAATGTCATTGTAGAGAAAAAATAGTTAAATTATAATTTAGGAGAGAAGTAGTATAATGAACAAGGAAGTATTGTTATCAAATATAGATAAAGTTCATACTACTGTAATGGGACTTGATAGAATTAAGAAAAATATTAAATTAGACAATAATAATGTAGTTGAATATTGCAAGAATAAAGT
>CATKYP010000036.1 GCA_949840855.1 uncultured Bacilli bacterium
TGGAGTTAAATGGCTTTATGAAAAATATTATCGTAAAGAATACTTGAAAGAGTTAGAAAAATATAAATTAAGGTTAGATCTACTTAGCTAACTACAATCTTATTTCTTTAGGTAAATGTAAACGCATCAAAAAAATTTTGATGCGTTTTTCTATGGCGTAAAAGTTAGAAGACGTACACATTTTTAAAATTTTAAAAAATATAATTTAGAGAGGTGATGTTTTTGAACAATGTACGAGTTGAGAACTACAATAAGGATGGAAAGAAAATTGAACCTAAAGAAATAATATTAAATTATCCTTTAATATATACATTACTAAAGAAGTACCTAAAAGAAGCGTAAAAATAAAAACTATAAGCATTTCATTTTTTGTATAAAAATGGTATTATGTAGTTGCAAGTTTTTTTACAAAAAATGCTTTTATAAAAGAAGGAGGAAAAAATATTAACGATATAAAAGCAGAAGTAAAAAAAATTAAAGCTCTTTATGTTCGTGTATCAACAGATGCTCAAGTCGATGGATATTCAATAGAAGCTCAAATAGAATCATTAGAAGGTTACTTGAAAAGTCAAGGATGGTCCGATTATGAATTATATGCTGATCCAGGATTTAGTGGTAAGAACTTAGAAAGACCTGCAATTCAAAAATTAATAAAAGATTGTGAAGATGGAAAAATTGATACAGTTTTAGTTTTCAAACTAGATAGATTATCTCGTAGTCAAAAAGACACTTTATATTTAATTGAAGAAGTATTTAATAATAATGAAGTTGGTTTTATCTCTGTTAGAGAAAGCTTTGATACGACTACTCCATTTGGTAAGGCAATGATTGGTATTCTTTCAGTATTTGCTCAATTAGAAAGAGAAACTATTTTAGAACGTACTAGAATTGGTCTTAAAAAACGAGCTGAAAATGGTTATTGGCGAGGTGGAGGTAAAACTCCTTTCGCTTATGATTACGACAAAGAAGCAGGTATGCTTATTGTTAATGAAGAACGAAAAGTCATCTTTGATTTAATGAAAACATTAAGACTGCAAGGATATAGTTATAACGAACTTTCTAAAGTAACAGGATATGATGAATCATGGATTCAAGGAATATTAAGTTCTAAGACTAATTTAGGGAAGATTCCATTTAAAGGTGAGCTTTATGATGGCAAACATGAGGCAATAATTAGTGAAGAAGAATATAAGCAATTACAAACAATAGAAAAACAAAGAAGCAAAAATCAACATGCAAGTCATTACTTGTTATCAGGTAAAATATATTGTGGTAATTGTGGAGCAAAGTACCGTTATCAAAAATGGGGACAAAGAATTATTTGTTATTGCTACTCTCAACAAAAGAGTAAACCAAAACTAATCAAAGATCCGAATTGTAATAATATAAGACTTGATAGTTTTGAAATTGAGGATAACTTCTTAGAACAATTATTTGCCATGTCTTTAAATGAAGAATTATTTAGAGATACTTTTGATTTATCTAAAACAAACCTTGTTGATGAACTTAATGTAAGACTTGATAAGACACAGAAAAAAATTGAAAATTTGATTCAGTTACTTTCAGATAATATAGCAAATGAAGAAATCAAAAAAGAACTTGCTAAATTAACAAGTGAAAAGTCTGATATAAAAAAAGAGCTAGAAAATATAAAAGAAAAAGAAAGAGCAACAAAAACTTATGATAAAATTAAAAATCTAGAAAGTGTTTGGACTGGCATGGAATTTAAAGAAAAAAGAAATGTCGTAGAACAACTGCTAGATAAAATAGTTGTAGATGGGAAAACACTAAAGATATATTGGAATGTTAGTGAAAGCTAACATAAAAAATACAAACGTTTTCTCTACATATGTCTTAGCTCCCAATCAAGTTCATAGAAATATTAATTTTTAAAGCATTAATTATCGTAACTACATTACTAGGTAAAATCACTTTAAAAAATATTTTTCTTTTATTCGCTCTAAAGCTTTTAAGTAAAATAATATAGTTATTATCAGTAGAAATAAATCCATTGTATATATTTATAATTGTAATAAAAGTACTAATAAGCAAAGACATAAAAATGATTGAATTTGTACTAGCGCCAACCCAGATAATAATAAGAGGCCCAAGAGCAACTTTTGGAAGAGAATTTAAAACGGTTATATAAGGATCGACTATGCGAGCAATTATATTGTTTGCCCATAAAATAGTAGCTATAATAAGTCCTATAATAGTAGCTATAAAAAAACTTACTAATACTTCATATAATGTAATACCAATATGATTAAATAAACTCCCATCTTTAATTAAAGACATAGTAGTGTTAAAAACCTGACTAGGGGATGAAGATAAAAATGTATTAATAATATTAAATCTAGCAAGTAATTCCCAACAAGCAAGAAATACTACAACTATTAATAATCTATTAATAAATATAATTTTTCTATTTTTCTTTAGTTTATGTAGATATTTTTCTCTCTCATTAGATATTGACATCTAAATCCCTCCAAATCTTATCATAATAGTCATTAAACTCTATACATTTTCTATTTTCAAGAGGAGTAGACTTATTAGTCAAATTAATTTCATATATACTTTTTACCAAAGCAGGTCTCTTAGTTAAAACAATAACTCTATCAGCCATACTAATAGCCTGATTAATATCATGAGTCACCATAATAGCAGCTTTACCCTCATTTTTTATTATTCTATATATATCATCACTTATAGCAAGACGAGACTGAAAGTCAAGTGCTGAAGTTGCTTCATCAAGTAATAATATATCAGGATTTATGGCAAGAGTTCTAATTAAAGCAACTCTTTGTCTCATTCCCCCAGATAAATTATCAGGATACTTATAAATAAAATCAGACAAGCCATAAGTATTTAAAAGATTTAATACATAGTTTTTACTTTTCTCATTTAAAGTATTAGTAACTTCAAGTCCTATTAAACAATTATCAAGTATATTTCTCCAAGGAAAAAGAGAATCTTTTTGAAGCATATAAGCCAGTTGTATATTAGACTTATTAAACTTTAATTCTCCACCTGACTTTTCTTCAATACCTGCTAGAATTGAAAGAATAGTGGACTTTCCACACCCAGATGGTCCAACTATTGCAACAAATTCCTTATCATATATATCAAAACTAACATTATCTATAGCATTAGTACTACTTTTTAGTTGATGATACGTTTTAGTTAGATTTTTAATTTCTAATAATTTATTTTTCATAAGTCAAATCTTTGTAACTAACTCTTGAATCAAGCTGACCAGCGCGAGTCATTACATCAAGCATATGGTTAAAAGATTCTTCACTAAAATCAGTAGTTTTTGGCCAAGCATCAATATTTTTATATCTAGTTACAACTTCCTCTAAATCATTTAATGATGTATCTGGAAACTGATTAAGTATAACTTTAGCGATTGTTTTACTGTCATTGTTATGAACAAAGTCTAATCCTTTTTGAATTGCATTAGTAAATTTTTCAATCATTTTAGGATTTTTTTCTAAATAACTTGTTCTAGCAGAATAAGAAGTATAAGGAATAACACCACCAAGCTCACCAAGACTAGCCACTACATAACCATAACCTTGTTGCTCAATTTCTAAAGCATTTGGTTCGAATAGACTAACAAAGTCACCAGTTCCACCAATAAATGCTCCACTCATTGCTGCAAAGCTAACTGACGTATCAATATCTACATCTTTTTCTGGATCAAGACCAGCTTCACGAATAGCCCACTCAAGCATCATCTCAGGCATTCCACCAATGCGGCCTCCAATTATAGTCTTACCTTTTAAATCTTCAAGTGTAAAATTATCAATCTTTTTTCTAGATACAATAAATGAACCATCTTTTTGAGTAAGTTGAGCAAAAGTTTTTAAATAATCTTTTTCTCCACTATTATAAACATAAACTGTTGCTTCACTTCCAGAAAAACCAATCTCAGCATCTCCTGATAATACAGCAGCAGTAACTTTATCAGCTCCAGGTGTTAAACTTAAATTCACATCAAGCCCTTCATCTTTAAAGTATCCCTTTTCTAAAGCAACATATTGTGGAGCATAAAAAATTGTATGAGCAACCTCTGCTACAGTAAGTTTTTTAAGACTCTTAGTCTCTTTCTTATCTTTTGATTTATCATTGAAATTAAATAATATTGCCAAAATCGCAATCAATAAAACTATAACTCCAATAATATAAGTAATTATTCTTTTCAAAATAGTCCTCCTTTCTATTTCACAGTATTATATGCAAAAAAAATAATTTATGCTAATAAATTAAATAATTACTACAAGCTTTAAATATTCCGAATACATATATATTCAATCAGATAATATTAAAAAAAGAGACTGATATAATCAATCTCTAAAAACTTTATTACCCTGGATTTATAACTTTATACAAGTTTTTTACACTCTTATTTTCATTTCCACGTTGAAAATTTATTTACATAATATTAACGATACTTATTACCACCTTTAGTAAATTGAACTCCTACTGTACTTGAACTAGATCTAAAACTTTCATAATTATGTAAAGGAGCTCTTTCTCCTTTAAGCATTTCATCTATAATCTGATCTGTATAATCTGCATAATTTTCATTAATATATTGCCTATAATAGCCATTAAGATATGATGCAAATTGCCCTGGAAAAGTAATGACACTATATGGATTACTAGCACCCCAATTTCCTGATTTACAGCGATTAATGACAACAGACATTACCGCATAAACTTCAGTCTGATTAAATCCAGCCTCATGCTGAACTGTTGCTTTTATTGTGTCGATTTGTTTGGAAGTTAAACTAAATTTTTTAATATAATTTATTTGACCCTGTTGATATACTTGTTCTACTGATGTCTCTACTTGTTGATTGTTTGAAGTTCTTTGAACTTCTGATGCTAGCATTTCTTGTTCTCTCTGTTTCCTTTTTTCTTCTTCTAGTTTCTGCTGTGCTTCTAATTTGCGTTTTTGTTCTTCCTCTTTTCTTCTTTTTTCTTCAGCTTCTTTTCTTTTTTGTTCCTTCCTTCTTTCTATTTCCTCTAGTCGTTCCAATTCATATCTATCCATTATAAATTCTGTATGAATAGATTCCTCAGGTGGAACATGATGTTTCAGATCTTCTAAATTTGAATTAGTTTCTTCCTTTTTTAATGAACAAGTAGCATTTCCTAATACAATAGGATTTAGTAGCAAAGAATGTGCTTGTTTCAAATTTGCTGAAGCTATAATAGCTAAACTACCAGCAAAAACTAAAGGTTTAAATTTAAATAAAATGTTTGTTTTCCCTTTTTGTTTTTGACCATTTTTATGTTTTGGCATATTAATAGATGAATAAGCTGTATCTTTTGTTTTATTAGCGCTTAATGAAGAGTCCACTTCTATTTGATTAATATCACTAGTAGGACCTTGACCCTTAGATATATGTTCTACCTCTTCGCTAACATTAATTATATTAATAACAGCATCATTCTTATTTTTTTCTTGTTTCTTTTCTGACTTTAACATTAAAGTTAGCTTCTTAAGTTCATTATAACAGGTAAAAAGAGTGTCCTTAAATGGATCCTTTATATCACTACTATCCTTAACCTGTTGTTCATCTAAAATTGTATTAGCCAGATTAATAAAGTAGGATACTTTCTTTTCTAAAGAAAGGTTATTTACTTTTTCCCAATCAATTTTAGATGAACATAAAGAAGGATTTTTTTGTAAACTACTGTTTTTATTTATACTAGATCTAAGCTCATTTATTTCTTTATTAATAATCTGTATATCTATTTCTATTCTTTTTATATTATTAAAAAAATAATCATGTTGCTTTTTTAAAGTTTCATACTGAGCATAAATTGACTCTATTTTACTAATATTTTCAGGATTTAACTTAATAGTAATACTTAGTTCACTTTTTAGTTTATCTAACAAAATTGACAATTTATTAACTGAATCTTGCCATTTTTTCTTTTCAAAGATCAGATCATTTCTCTCATGTCGCTTTTTTGCTAAAAGTTTTTTTAGTTCTTCTATATTTTCCATAATAATACAATATTCCCCCTAAAATTTGCGCTTATTCTATCATATTATTTGAACAAAATCAATTATTTTCTGCTACTATGAATCATTTTTAGAAAATGATATAGATATATATATTGACATTAGCATAGAATGACTATTAGTAATAAATTTTTCTTGCATTTTATAAGAAAAGGTGGTATAATAAGAAACACTTAATGCGATAGGGGGAAAATATATATGAAAATGAACAAATTAAGTAGATTGATACTTTTGTTACTAATTGTTTTTACAACAATAATATCAACAATAGGTGAGGTGTTTGCAACAGAAGCTCCACAGACAATTACAGTTAATACAACAACACCAACTCACTTAGGATATATTGGTGACAAAGTAAATTTTGGGAGAAAAACACTAACAAATGGTACAATTGCATACTGTCTTGAATACAATAAAAAAACACCACTAACAACAACTGTTTCAAAAGTAGGAGAAATGGATGCAGGAATGGTATATTTATTAGAAAATGGATATCCAAATAAGGCAATTACAGGAGATCAAGAAAAAGATTATTATATTACTCAAACGGCAATATGGTGGTATTTAGATGAAACAACTTCAATTTCACCAAAAAATTTACCAGATTCCTTCAAAACTACAGACAGTGATCCACAAAGATTAAGAGATAAAATTAAAAGTTTAGTAGAAAATGCTAAAATTGCCAAAAATAATGGATATAAAAATCCTAAAATGACAGCTTCAGGGAAAACTACAGCATTATCGCTATCAGCTGATAAGAACTATTATATATCAGAAGAAGTAACAGTAACACTAACTGATTTAGATAACTATAAAGTAAATATTATCAATGCTCCAGAAGGAAGCTATGTATCTGATAAAACAGGAAATAAGAAAGATACATTTACCAAAGGTGAAACATTTAGGATATATGTTCCAGCTAACAAAGTAGATAAAAAAACAACAACAAATGTTGATGTAACAATAACTTCAGAAACTAAATATAATAAAGCTTATAGATATTCATCAAATGATGATGAAGAACAAGATATTGTACCAGTACTTCTATATCCAACAACAGTAACAGCAACAGCAAAAATTACATTCAATATTGCACCAAAGACTATAAAACCATCACAAATAAAAATAACTAAAATAGATGCTAAAACTAAGAAACCACTAAAGGGAGCAGTATTAGTTATAAAGGATGAATCAGGAAAAGTAATAGCAGAATTTACTACTACTGAAGAAGAATATGTTCTAGATAATATTGCAAATGGAAAATATACAGTAGAAGAAACTAAAGCTCCTACAGGTTATGAACTAAGTAATAAAAAATATTCATTCATAATTGATGATGATAATAGAAGCTATACACTTTCTTTTGAAAACTACCCATCAATTGATGTACCAAATACAAACTCAAATATATCAGTAATTATGTATATATTAGGTACTCTAATAACAATATCAGGAGTTTCATTTATAAGGTATAATGCAAAAAAACAAAATTAAGCAAAATAAAAAGTACGAATTAAGTTCTAATACAATTGCCACCATTTCGAGTATCGTAATTTTATTAGGACTTTTCATTTTTTCATACAATTACTTTAATTCAAAAAAAGTACTTGCATATGATTATATGGATAATGTCTTTTATGAAGAAATTATTAAAGAAAAAGAAGAAGAATCAAATAATAATGAAATTATAGAAGAAAAGGAAGAAATCCAAGAAGAAAAAGTGGGAGAAGAAGATTCTTTTGGATATATAGGATATTTAGAGATACCAAAAATAGGATTAAGAAAAGGGTTTGTAAAAAAAGAAAGTGAAAATAATGATGTAGAAAAAAATATCTTTATTGTTAATAAGTCAGATTATCCATCAAAAGATAAAGGTAACTTTATAGTTGCAGGACATTCAGGTACAGGTTGGAAAGCATTCTTTAATGACTTATATAAATTAGAAATAGGCGATTATGCATATGTAGATTATAATAATAAAA
>CATKYP010000037.1 GCA_949840855.1 uncultured Bacilli bacterium
ATTCTATTAATTTGTTTCAAACTAAGCTCACCACTCCAGATAATCAAGTGGTGGTTTTACCAAATTCTAGTATTGTCAGTGCGCCTATTATCAATGTGAATGCAAATGCAACGCGTCGTATGGATTTGATTTTTGGCGTAGGTTATGCAAGCTTAATTTTGATCTTAATTTTATTTTTTCTTCATAATCTTCTAATAGTTCCTTAGTTAATTTTAACTGATGGTATATTGCATTTCTACTTATGTTATAATTCTTTGCAATCTCTCCAAAGGAAAGGTTTTTAAAGTAGTATTCTTCAAAGTATTCTTTTTGTTTATTGGTTAATAAGTTTTTATATAAATCATATAATTCACTATAGTAAATAATTTCTTCCATAATTAGTACTAAAAATCCTTAAATAATCCGTAAATATATTTTTCTATGTCAAATGCTTGTAAATCATCTACTCCTTCTCCAAGTCCAATATATTTTACTGGGATTTCAACCTTTTCTTTAATTGCTAAGACTATACCACCTTTTGCTGTTCCATCAAGCTTTGTTAAAATTATTCCTGTAATATTTGTTATTTCTTTAAAATTTTCTGCTTGTGATATACCATTTTGTCCAGTAGTTGCATCTATTACTAATAATACTTCGTGAGGAGCTTCTTCAATAAGGCCAGTTATAACTTTATTGATTTTTTCTAATTCTTTCATTAAATTAACTTTATTTTGTAGTCTACCAGCTGTATCAATAAAAACCATGTCATAATTTTCTTCTTTAGCCTTTTTAACACCATCAAATACAACACTTGCAGGATCACTATTTTCTTTTCCAAAAAAATCTACTTTATCTTTTTCGGCCCATTCTTTTAACTGTTCAACTGCTCCTGCTCTAAAGGTGTCTGCTCCTACTAATAATACCTTTTTACCATCATTTTTCATTTTTTTAGCAAGTTTTCCAATCGTAGTCGTTTTTCCAACACCATTTACACCTACTACTAAAACAACTGTTGGTCCTGTTTCACTATAATTAATTTTATTAATTAAAACTTCTCCATTAACATATATGATAAATAATTCATCAACTATTATTTCTTTAAGTATTTCAGGACTTTCAATATTTTCGTGTTTTACACGTTTTTTCAAACGTTCAATAAATTCTTCTACTGTTTTTACTCCGATATCAGCCATTATTAGTATTTCTTCTAAATCCTCAAAGTATTCTTCTGTTATCTTATTATAACGTGATGTAAGAGAAACTAGACGTGAAACAAATCCTTCTCTACTTTTTATAAGACCTTTTTCATATGTTTCTAGTTCTTTTCTTATTTGTTTACTTTTTGGCTTTCCTTTTTCTTTTGTGTTGAAATTAATATCCTTATCTTCATTTTCTTTTTTTTCTGTTTTCTTTATTTCTTTTTTTTCATCTATTACTTTTTCATAATTTGTTAGATTACTTTTACTCACTAAATCATCAATTATATTATTTACATCTTCATATCTAGGGTCATCCATTGTAAAAATAGTATAAGTTGAGTTTTCTAATATCATTTTTCCTATTTTACTTCTTTTTTCTTTTTCTCTACCACCTGCTGCTCCTGTTAATACTAATATTCTTTTTGGGTTTAGTTTTTTTACATTTGTAATAATATTATATATTCCATTATAGGTATGAGCATAATCTAAAATAATAGTATAGTTTTGTCCAAAATCCAGTCTTTCTCCTCTTCCCTCCACTTCTGTGATATCATTAATTGCTTTTATAATTTCTTGAGGAATCATACCTAAGCTATAACAAACACAAAAAGCGAGAGTTATATTATAGGCATTATATTCCCCATACAAAGGTGTTATTATTTCATATTCTATATCTTGATGTTTAATTTTGAATCTCATCTTATAATCAATAGTGTTAATTTGACATATTTTGAAATCTGCTATTTTTTCTTTTCCATATGTATAAATTTTATATTTACAGCTTTCTTTGACATTTTTATAGTTTTTATCGTCAACATTTAGTATTGATATACCATTTTTATTTACTAAAGAGAATAGTTTTTTCTTACTTTTTATATAATTTTCAATAGTTTTGTGAATATTAAGATGATCTTCTGTTATATTGGTTAAACAGGCAAAATTAAATTTAATATTGTCAACTCTTTTGTGAAGTAAAGCTTCACTTGATACTTCTATTACAATAGTTTTACATCCTAATCTTTTTAATTTTACAAGATATTCATATAGTTCACATATTTCTGGAGTTGTGTTATTACTGTTTATTTTCACATTCTTATATATAACTCCATTTGTTCCTATATAACAACAATTTAGAATCTTAGATATTATCGTTGCAGTCGTTGTTTTACCATCAGTACCCGTAATACCAATGAAATTGAAGTCATCCTCAATTTTATCATAATATTTTGATAATATTTTTGGCAGTTCTTCATTAGTATTTTTTATTTTTATGTATGGAACTGAGCAATCTATATCTTTTTCTCCTATTATTGCTATAGCACCATTTTTTATAGCATCATCTATATATTCGTGGTGATCTTCATTAAAACCTTTAATGGCAATAAATAAGTCCCCTTCCTCAATATTTCTTGAGTCAGTTTTTATTCCTTTTATTGGAATATTATAATTACAATTTATAATTTCATTTAATCTTTTCATATTATAATTTATGACATAAAAAAGAAAAGGCTACTAACCTTCCTTCATTATATTTTCTTGTGCTATTCCATAATACTCTCTTACTTTTCGTTCTAATTCATCACGTAACTCTTGATTGTCTCTTAGTAATAATTTAACATTTTCTTTTCCTTGGCCTAATTTTTCTCCTTGATATGAGTACCAAGCTCCTGTCTTTTCGATTATGCCTGCTTCTGTACCTAAGTCTATGATTTCTCCTTCACGACTTACTCCTTCGCCATACATAATATCTACACAAGCTGTTTTAAATGGTGGTGCTACTTTATTTTTTACTACTTTAATATTTGTTTTATTTCCAACTATGCCATCTCCCATTTTTAGAGCTTCGCTTTTTCTAACATCTAACCTTATTGTAGAATAAAATTTTAGGGCTCTACCACCTGGTGTTGTTTCAGGGTTTCCAAACATAACTCCAACTTTTTCACGTAATTGATTTATAAATATTGCAATAGTATTTGTTTTATTTATAGTACCAGCTAATTTTCTAAGAGCTTGACTCATTAGTCTTGCTTGAAGACCTACGTGAGAATCTCCCATTTCTCCATCTATTTCAGCTTTTGGTACTAATGCTGCAACGGAGTCAATAACAATAATACTAATAGCTTGACTTTTAACTAAAGCATCGCAGATTTCCAAAGCTTGTTCTCCTGTATCTGGTTGACTTAATAAAAGGTCATTTATTTTTACTCCTAGTTTTTGAGCATAGACTGGATCTAAAGCATGTTCTGCATCAATAAAAGCTGCTCGGCCTCCACTTTTTTGAACTGCTGCAATAGCCTGTAAGGCAAAAGTGGTTTTTCCACTTGATTCTGGTCCATATATTTCTATAATTCTTCCACGGGGATATCCTCCTACACCTAATGCTATATCAAGAGATAGGCATCCACTTGACACAACATCAACTGTCATATGAGTTGTATCACCTAATTTCATAATAGATCCTTTACCGAATTGTTTTTCTATATTCATTAATACTTGTTCTAAATCCTTATCATTATCTTTTATATCTGCTTTTTTCATATAACCTCCTATAATCCCTACTTCTTAATATTATAATACATAATTTAAAAAAGCAAGAATTGATTAACTAATAGTGCAATTATGCATCTTTTATGATTGTAATAGAAAATTTTTAATCTTATAAGCATTTAGTTATCTTATAAACGATAGTTACAGAAATAATAAAAGGGCTATAGTAAAATTTAACTACTTAGCTCTTCTTCCTTTTTATTAAATATATATTTCTTGTATAAATTGAAGTATTCAACAGCTGATACTACTGACATAACTGAACCAATTAATAAGAAAAAATTGGCAATATCTAGATTCATTAATTCAAATGGCAGATTATAAAAAAGTGCTAAAACTGTTCCTACCATTAACGATGCTGTTTTTATTTTTCCTGTCTTTATTGCAGCTACTATTTTTCCGCCACCTGCTGCTTGCATTTTTATTGCATCAACAAATATATCTCTAAGAATTATAATTACTGGTACAATCGTGTAAATAAATCCGTGACAAGCTAGGATAATTAATACTGAATTTACTAATATTTTATCTGCTATGGCATCTAGCATTTTACCAATATCTGTTACTTGATTATTTTTTCTTGCTAAATATCCATCTATAAAGTCTGTTAGACTTGCAATTATAAACAAAATGCCCGATATTATATATTCACTTTTTACTACTACTCCTTCAATATTATATTGCGGGAAGTAGAACCCAATTGAATAGAATGGAAATAATAATATTAAAACAATTATAAATGTCATTAATATTCTTATAACAGTAAGTTTAGTTGGTAAATTCATATAATTCCTCCATATGACTTTTAAGCACTGAATTTCTTATTGGTTCTTTATTTATATTTTTAATAATAATTAGCATGATGGAAAATATAAGTAATATAATTCCTAGCCATATTATTATTGGCCACATATTTATTCTCCTTTTTCGGATTATCGTATATGGTGATTTTACTTTTGTTTTTTTATTTTGTTCTTTTAATTGCTCTTTCCTTTCTGCTTCTTTTATGTCTTCAAGAGAAATTTTGGAAGTTTTTTCAAATAAGAATTCATTGAAAATATCTACTACTTCATCTTGATTAAGACCTAAATACTTTGCATATATAATAATATACTCTTTTAGTTCATAAATGTCTTTAAATGCTTTTGTATTTCCTATTTCTATATTTTCAAGTTGTGTTACTGAAAGTGAAATATCAGATGATGCTTCTTCTAGACTTACTCCATTACCAATTCTAGTTCTTTTTAAATAACTACCTAATTCTTTCAAAAAAAACACCTCTTTATAAACAAATAATATTTAATAAGCCATGTTCTGTACCTATAAAGGTGACAAACATCTATCTACTGATTAATCAGTCCTTAGCATCAGTTCTTGTTCCTTAGCTAAAGCTCCCCTACCATAATTTGGGTTTCTCACTCGTGGAGTTTACCGCGTTTCACTTTTTAATTTCTTAAAAAATCGTCACTGTGGCACTTTTTATAATAACCATATCTAAGACTTAGGTTATTATTTTGTCGTTAGTTACCTACCTTAGGTTATTTTTTCCCTAAGCACGAACACTACAATCATCACAGATTGTGTGAGCATGGACTTTCCTCAGCACTATTTATAGTACCGCGTTTGTCTAAAATATTACTTATTTTATTCAGTATTTTCCTGATTTCTATCCTTTTCAGAATCGTTACCATATACCATTTTTTCAAGTCTAGATAGGCGTCTCATAATATCAAGATTAGTAATTTCACCTGTTTCATTATTTTTTGTAAATGAGGCTTTATTTTTTGTTACTCTAAGTTCTTGTTTTAGGTTCATTACTTCTGCTAGTAAATCTGCTTTTTCTTTTTCTAGATTATTAATAATACTAAAAAATTGTTCATAGTCACCAATTATAGTATCTAGAAACTGGTCTACCTCTTTTAAACGATATCCACGTGTATCTATTTTAAATTCCTTTTCTAGAATCTCCTGTGGTGTAAGCGCTATTTTATTTTGGTACATATTATCACCAATCCCTTTATATTAATATTATTACAAAAACATATTATTTTGTCAATTATTTAACTGTTTTAATCAAAATAATTATTAGATGAATATTAATGAGATTGCAAGTTTTAATTATTATTATTTTTATCTTCAAAATTTATATCTTTAATTCTGAGTATAGAGTTTTCCAGTTTTATATATTTTATGTCAGTAAGAATTTTATTTATCTTATAAATAATTTCATCATTCATAATTTTATCACCAATTATATTATAATTTACTTTTCATTTTTTTTGGGCAATTCGACAAAACTTGTCTTTATATTCTACAATAACATTTTTATTGAAAATTTATCTATTTATTATATAATATTCTTGAGGTGTTTTATGAAATATAATGTTTCTAATAATTTTGGCAATTTTGAATTTACTATTTTTTTATTAAATGAGTTTAAAAAGATTGGTATAAATGAGTTTAATATTGATCAGCTTGAAACTGATTTATACCGCTATATTAATAAATATAAAAATATTTTTCCTTATATAGAGTGTGATAAAAATAGAGTTTTATTGAAGGAAACAATTAATATATTGATATCTTGTGGATATGTTTGTATCCCTAGGTTGAATAAAGAATTAGTACATATTTTAAATATTGATACTAATATTATTGGAAAAATTTATGATATAGAGAAAGTAAAGGGAATCAAAAAATTAGTCAATGAATATTTTGTAAATAAGTATATTAATTTGAAATTATTTGAAAGAGATCCTAATGGTTCATATTTAATATTAAATGGATTCCATAACAAAAAATGTATAGAATGGAGTTTAGTAACTGATGCTTCTAGATTTTCTATAAATTCTTTTTGTTCAATAAAAGATAATATTTATTTTAAAGATCCATTCAATAATAGTTATTTTTCTAATATAGAAAAAGGATGTGCAGCTAATGTATCTATTGCTGGTAATAGTAGTTTTGTTTTAATTCGTAATAAGATTAATGGTATAATAAAAAATGCTAATTTGTATATAAATTCTTATGAGAATTATTCAATCGAAAAATTCAATAGTTATTTATTACTAGAAACCCCTTCTACTTTAGATATTAAAGTTTTAAAGCTATCTAAATAATCACTAAAAAAGTCAAAGTAAAATTTCACTTTGACTTTCTTATTTTATGATTACTAGACTTTATTATTAGGTGCTAAGTTAAAATCTTCATCTTTAAAATTATATATTATTCGTGCACTTACTCCTTTATATTTCTCTGTTGTAAATACTTCTCCATATTTATATATATCAAAATTCACTTTATTACCTATTGCAAATTTTTTATCATCTTTTGAAAAGTAGACATAATACTTTTTATTAATTGCTTCAATAGAGTTTTCATCAATATTTAAATTACTAAAATATATTCTTTTTCCACCAACACAATTTACTTGATCTATTATTTGAGCAGTTATAATTTCTTTTGATTTTGATGATTTTATAGCTAGTGTGCTTATTCCAGAAATGAATGTTAAGCCTATACCTGAAAATAACATTATCAAAAAGTATTTAGATAAATCATCATTATATAGTTTTTCTGGATTTTCTTTATCATATTTTATTTGAATAAGTTTTTCTGGCCTTTGTCTAGATAGAGTATTAGGAGTGTAGAAATATTCTTTTTTATTAACCTTATATTTATAGTTTCCTTTATAGTATGTTAGTCCATTTTTACTAATAGTATCAAAATCAACTAAATCTGCTGGTGATGCAATATAAGTTTTATATTTGTTATTATTATCGCCTAGTAAGTAAATTGAAAAGCCTGTTACTACTATTCCTATACAAATTAGTAAAATACAAAATTTTTTTGCAAAATTTTTTAATGATTCATTATCCTGATTATTATTTTGTTTTGGCATTGCTGGTATTTGTTTGTTTACTTGCACTTGTGGGTTTTGAGTATATGGGATATAATTCACATTTTGATTATTTATAGTAGCTGTTTGTTGTGTAATTAGAGTAGGATTTGATTGATTTTGTATAGTATTTACATTTTGGAATTGTATCTGATTAATCGGATTATTTGCATAATTAATGCTTTGTGGTTGCTGAATGCTTGCTTGATTAGGTGTAAAAGTTTGTTGAGGTTGATAATTATTATTGTTCTGACTTATGCTATTTAATGGATTACTTTGGCTTTCATATTTCAAATTATTTTGATTATTAATACTGGAGTTTGCATTATTCGTATTCATCTTAGTCCCTTTCCTCTTTTTTATTCTTTTATTATATAATTTTATTTTATCATACT
>CATKYP010000038.1 GCA_949840855.1 uncultured Bacilli bacterium
TTTAAATATAACATTATCCTTAAACTCTTTATTAATAATAATTGAACTACTTAATAAATACTCAAGTTCTCGTACATTATTATAAGTAGTAGCTACAACTACTACATAACCTCTGTTAAGTTCCTTAAAACTAGTTTTTAATAAAGCCTGAGAGACACTTTTTGAATAAGCTCTAATAAGACCACCAGCTCCTAATTTAATACCGCCAAAATATCTTGTAACTACACAAAGAATATTAAATAATTCCTCTTTCTCAAGAACATTTAGAATTGGCATACCAGCAGTTCTAGTAGGCTCTTTATCATCATCAGATTTTTTTAAGTTATTAAAGATATAGGCATAAGGATAATGAGATGCCTTTGGATATTTTAATTTCACTTCTTCTAAATATTTTGAAATATCATCAGCTGTTTCTAACAAAAAAAGTGAGCAAATAAACTTAGAATTCTTAATTATTAAAGTATTTTCAACATTTTCACAAATAGTTTTCATCTAACCACCATCTTAATTATAACAAAAATAAATTTTGACTACAATTTGCTTTAATTAATTAACATATTTTGGTATAATAGCTAAAAAGGAGAAAATGATATGCGAGAAAAAAAAGAGAAAGAGAATGAAAGAATAAATATGCCAAATCTTAACAGATGCATAAATGAATACAAGAAACTTGCTTACTTGCTAAGTAATTTAGTAATAATAATTATGATATGCCTTGCCATTTATATTTTAAACAAACTTCACATTTTTGCATTTATTAAAGAATTTTTTAAGATATTAATACCTCTATTCATTGGTTTAGTAATATCTTGGATTTTAGCACCAGGAGTTGATAAACTAGTAAAAAGAAAGGTTCCAAGAGTACTAGCTTGCATCATTGTTTATCTTATAATGCTTAGCATAATTTTTGTAATACTTGCCCTAGTAATCCCTAATTTAATGAATCAAATAAAAGACTTAATTGCTGCTATGCCTAATATTTTAAATGAATTAAAAGATATTATCGATGATTTATTTGGCAATACAAATAGTTCTGAAATTAGAAATATCAAGAAAAATATTTTTAAAGCAATGGGAGACTTCAGTGAAAGTATAACAGTAGATTTGCCTAGTACAGTAATAGGTGGCACTAAAAGCTTTATTTCAGTAATGACAACATTGATATTAGGATTAATGATAAGTTTCTACTTATCGTATGACTACCACAAAATGTCTAAAAAAATGTATAATTTAATTCCTAAAAAGTATCATCCTAATACAAAAGACTTAACAGGAAGAATAAATTCATCATTAAGAAGTTACATACAAGGAGTATTAATTGTAATGCTTTTAGTCTTCGTAAGTCAAGCAATAGGATTAACAATCGCAGGCCTAAAAGCTCCACTAATTTTTGCACTTTTCTGTGCAATTACAGATATTATCCCATATTTTGGACCTTGGATAGGAGCTGTACCTGCTATAATAGTAGGATTTACTATATCACCACTTACTGGTATTTTTACAATTATTTCCATAATAATAGTTCAAACTCTAGAAAATAATTTTTATCAGCCATTAATTATGGGACATACTATGGAACTTCATCCTGTAACCATAATGTTAGGTCTATTGATTTTCGGAAATTTCTTTGGTATGATAGGTATGATATTTGCAACACCACTTGTTGCTATATTAAAAATTATATGTACATTTATAAATGAAAAAGTTCATATATTGGACAGGATCAAAGCAAAAATGTCTTGCTTTGAATAATATAATAATATAATAATATAATTAAAAAACTATGAGAAAGAAAAGTACTAAAATAATTAACAGAGAACTAGAAAAGGTGAGAGCTAGTGCATTTTAGGAAAGCTACTTTTGAGTTTTATCGGAGAAATTCGTTAACAAAATTAAGACCAAATTTAGGATGGTACCGGGCATATACTGTCCTCCTAAATAGGTCTTTTATTTGTGTATAATAGTAGAAAGGGAACTATATGAATAAAATAATTGCAATTGTTGGAATGAGTGGAAGTGGCAAATCTTTTGCTTGTGAAACACTAGAAAAACTAGGATATCAAAATGTATATTTTGGTGGAGTAATATATGATAAAATGAAAAAAGAAAAAATCGAAATAACTCCAGCTAGCCAAAAAGAGTTTAGAGAAAACCTAAGAAAAAAATATGGTATGGGAGTAATCGCCACTCTTCTTTTAGATAAAATAGAGACCCTCTTTAAAAAAGGGAATGTAGTATTAGATGGACTTTATTCTTGGGATGAATATAAAATATTAAAAGAAAAATTTCCTAATCTAATTATGATATGCATTGTTGCTGATAAAAATATCAGATATGATAGAGTAAGTAAAAGAAAAGATAGACCATATAATAAAGAAGAAATAATAAAAAGAGATATAGCAGAAATAGAAAATTCAGCTAAAGGAGGCCCAATCGCTTATGCTGATTACTATATTTTAAATAATGAAGATAAAGAAAGTTATAAAAAGCATCTATTAGAAATACTTGGTTAAAATTCTTTGAAAGTAAATCTCATAAAATAGTAGAGAGTGCTTCACTAGTTCCTATTAATGATCCATCTCTTCTATGGATAAATGCTGGTGTAAGTCCTCTTAAAAAATACTTTGATGGAACAGAAGTACCTGATTGTAAAAGACTTACTAATATCCAAAAATGTATTAGAACTAACGATATTGAAAATGTTGGTATAACAAAAAGACATCAAACTTTCTTTGAAATGATGGGAAACTTTTCAATTGGAGATTATTTTAAAAATGAAGCTATAGAATTTGCTTGGGAATTACTTACAGATGAAAAATATTTTGCAATACCAAAAGAAAAATTATATGTAACAGTATATACTAAAGATGAAGAAGCATATAATAAATGGCTAGAGTTAGGTTTAGATAAAGAACATATCATAAAATTAGAAGGGAACTTCTGGGAAATAGGTGCTGGACCTTGTGGACCTGATAGTGAAATATTTTATGACAGAGGAGAAAAATACGACAAAGACAAAACAGCATTAGAAAAATTTAAAAGAGATGACGAGCAAGAAAGATATATAGAAATATGGAATAATGTTTTTAGTCAATTTAATGCTGAAGAAGGAAAAAAACGTGAAGAATATAAAGAACTACCACATAAAAATATAGATACAGGTGCTGGTCTTGAAAGATGGTGCTTAATATTTCAAGATGTTGATAGTAACTTTGAGACTGATTTATTTACTAAAATTATTAGTCATATTGAAGAATTAGTAAATATCAAATATATGGGCCAAACAGATTTCAAAATAATAGCAGACCATATCCGTGCTATAACTTTTGCTTTAAGCGATGGAGCAACATTCTCAAATTCAGGAAGAGGTTACGTTCTTAGAAGATTATTAAGAAGGAGTGTAAGATCAGGAAAAAAACTAGGTCTTAACGAAACATTCTTATATAAATTAGTAAGTACTGTAATTGAAACAATGGAAGAAGCCTATCCTTATTTAAGAGAAAAACAAGCTATTGTTGAAACCAAAATATTAGAAGAAGAAAAACTATTTTTATTAACACTAAATGATGGTGAAAGAATTTTAAAAGAAATGGTTAAATCATCTAAAGATGGTATATTAAGCGGTGCTGATGCCTTTAAACTATATGATACTTATGGTTTTCCTTTCGAACTAACACTAGAATACCTTAATGAATTAGGTTATACTACAAATAAAGACGAATTCGAAAAATATATGAACTCTCAAAAAGAATTAGCTAGAAAAGCATCTCGTACTAAAGCATCTATGGCTAGCCAAAAACAAGTGCTACTTGACTTTAAAGATGAATCAAGTTTTGTATATGGAATATATCGCCTAAAAACCAATATTCTTGCTATATTTTCAAAAGACGAAATTATTAATGCACTAGATCACGATGGCTATATAGCACTTAGTCGTACTTGCATGTATGCTACTAGTGGAGGTCAAGTAAATGATACTGGAATGATTATTGGGAAAAATTTTAAAGCTAGGGTAGTTGATGTCTTTAAAGGTCCAAATGGACAACACATTCATAAAATAAAATTATTAGATGGCCTTTTAAAAACTAATGATGAATGCGAAGTAGTAGTAGATAAAGACAAAAGAAAAGAAATAGAAGCAAACCATAGTAGTGTTCACTTACTTCATTATGCACTAAGAAATGAAATAAATAATGAAATTCATCAAGCTGGAAGCTATGTAGATAATAACAGACTTCGCCTAGACTTTACTTACTCTGGCAAATTAAAAGATGATGATATTATTAAAGTAGAGG
This sequence comes from uncultured Bacilli bacterium, assembly GCA_949840855.1. Taxonomy (GTDB): domain Bacteria; phylum Bacillota_I; class Bacilli_A; order RF39; family UBA660; genus UBA2730. The sequence continues at coordinate 4,296 of CATKYP010000038.1, forward strand.
ATAAAGTAAATGAGCTAATAAAACAATCTTCTGTTATCTCAACTGAGATCATGCCACTAGAAAAGGCTAAAAAACTAGGTGCTATGGCCCTATTCACAGAAAAATATGGAGATATGGTAAGAGTTGTTAAAATGGGAAAATCAATAGAATTATGTGGCGGAACCCATGCAACAAATACAAAAGACATAAAGAAATTTGCTATTTTCTCATATGAATCTAAAGGTAGTGATACTTATAGAATTGAAGCAGTAACTAATAACAAAATTGAAAACACCTTATTTAATATAATAAAGCCATATAACGATGAAATGATAAAACTTTTAATAAAAGCAAAATCAATTATAGACGAAGCAGCAAAAACTGGCATAAATTTAGACTTTGATGTTAATATAGATAATTCTAAACCCACAAGTTATAAAGACATAATATTTAATCAAAATGAACTATCGTATATCCAAAGCGAAGTAAAAGCTCTTGAAAAAAAATATATAGAAGCAAAAGAAAAACAAACATTAAATAATTTAGACCAATATTTAGAAAAAGCAAAAGAAAAAAATAAAACTAGATACTTAATAATGCAAGTAGAAAATAAAGATATATCACTTTTAAAAGTAATCGCTGATTCTCTTATAAATGAACATAAATTAACATTTGTCTTTTTTGCCAATATAAATGACGAAAAAAATGTAAACTTTATTTGTAGAAGTACATCAAACCTAAATGCAGGCTATGTAGTTAAAGAAGCATCTGTTATATCCCTTGGAAACGGTGGAGGCAGTAAAACATTTGCACAAGGTGGAGGTAAAACTATAGAAAAACTACAAGAAATATTTAAAAATATTGAGAAAGATATAGAAAATGAACTTTAATTACTTATTAGAATGTGAAAATAACTTCTCTATTCAACAAAAAAAAGAGGAAATAATAAAGAAAGAAGGCTTTATAAATTCTGATATAAATGAATATGACTTAGAAGAGACTCTGTTAGATAATATTTTAGAGTCTCTCGACACCTATTCATTTTTAACTGAAAAAAAAGTAGTTGTCATTAAAAATATAGAACTATTAAATAATAATGATAAAAAAGTAGAGCATTTTTTTAAATACTTAAAAAATCCAGACAATAATAAGCTGTTAATTATGCTTGCAACAACTCTTGATAGTAGAAAAAAAATAACAAAAGATTTAAAAGCAAATACAAAGTATATAAAAATTGATAGTGATGCTAATACAATTATAAAAAACGAGTTAAAAGATTACCAAATATCAAATGAGGCAACGAGGCTTATTTTAGAATACACTAATAATCAAATAGATGCCATTAAAACAGAGTGTGATAAATTAAAGCAGTATAAATGTAATGACAAAAAGATTGATTTAGAAGATATTAGAAAGGTTTGTTTCAAACATCAAAGCGATACAACTAATCTAAGCTATGATTTAACAAAATATATTTCAGCAAAAAACAAAAAAGAAGCTATTATAACTTACACAAAACTTCACGAATATAATATAGATGATATAAGTATAATAGGACTTTTAGAAAGTCAGTTACGCCTTTTATGTCAAACTAGTCTTCTACTATCTCAAAATAAAACAAAAAAAGAAATAGCAAACATATTAGAAATACATCCTTATAGAATAGAAAAAACAATAGAGTTATTACACCAAGTATCATTTAAAGAAATAAAAACATTGCTAAAAGAACTAGGAGAAGTAGACTACAAAATAAAAAGTGGAATATATGAAACAAAAAACAGTTTAGAGATGCTTATTTTAAATTTATGAATTCATACCACTACAACCACATCATAGCTTAATTTAAAATATTAATGCAATATTAGTCAAGCTGTAAATAGCAACAAAAATAAATCAAAAAAACAAGCAACTCTTATTGTGAGAGGTATAATTATGAATGAAATAACATTAGAAAATCTTCAAAAGGCAATTGCCAAAATAGATCATAAAAACAATGCTATAGATAAATATTTCTATAAATTAACAGAAGAGGTTGGAGAACTTGCAAAAGTAATTAGAAAAGATAAAAGACTAGAAAGCAGTGAATGTATAAAAGATACAGTAGAGGAGGAACTTTACGATGTTCTTTATTATGTAATTTGTCTTGCTAATATGTACGAGATTGATTTAACACAATGCGCTATATTAAAAGAAAAACTAAACTCTGAAAAATACCAAAGAAAGAGTATCTTTGATGAATAATAAAAGAATAATTAAAAATATCAAGATTAATATCTTGATATTTTATTATAATAATCCCATTACTCTTTAGAACCTTTAATATTAATATTTTGCAACTTATCATATATTTGCTTAATATTACTCTCATAACCAACACTTTTTGGAGAGTAATATTTCTTATTTTTTAACTTATCTGGTAAGTATTGCTGAATCACATAATTTCCAGGATAATCGTGAGGATATTTATATTCTGTACTATCTGGTCTAATATGTAAAGGTACACTACCACAATCGCCACCTTCCACATCATTTAAAGCCGCATCAAAAGCAATATGTGCTGTATTACTTTTTGGAGATAGAGCCATTTCACAAACAATTGTCCCAAGAGGGATTCTACCTTCAGGAAGACCAATACGTTCACAAGCACGTATAGCAGCCTCAAGTCTAGGACCAATAGATGGATTCGCTAAGCCAATATCTTCATAAGCAATAACACTAAGTCTTCTAAAAATTGATTGTAAGTCACCTTCACTTACAAGTCTTGCCAAATAATGAAGACTAGCATCAACATCACTTCCTCTAATAGACTTCTGTAAACCACTTAATACCTCATAATGACCATTGCCATTCTTATCACTAAAAAATACTGGTCTAGAATTAATTTTTTTAACAATACTTTCTGTAACTTTTTTATCATTAGTAGAGTAGTAAGATACTTCTAAAAGATTATAAGCAAATCTTAAATCATTCCCAGATAGCCTTGCAATCAAAGAAATCGCTTTATCATCTATTTTAATATCTTCTAAATACTTTGATTTAGAAGCCTTTAATAATGCACATACTATATCATCATAAGACAATTCTTTAAGTTCAAACAACTGGCACCTACTTCTAATAGCAGGATTAATAGCATGATATGGATTTTCTGTAGTCATTCCGATAAGTGTTATTAGACCACTTTCTAAATGAGGCAATAATATATCTTGTTTGTCTTTATTTAGACGGTGTATCTCATCTAAAACAAGAATGATACCATCATACATTTTAGCTTCTTCTATAACTATATCTATATCTTTTTTTGTATTAATTGTTGCATTTAATGCTCTATATCTAACTCCCAAATCATTTATAATAGCCTTGCTAATACTAGTTTTACCAATACCAGGCTTCCCATATAAAATCATTGAAAAAAGTTTCCTATTTTTAACTAAGTTACTAATTATTTTGTCTTCACCAATTAAATGCCTTTGTCCTACAACATCTCCTAATGTTTCTGGGGCCAGTTTATAAGCTAGTGGTTTATCCATAAAAATTCCTCCAAAGCATCAAGTATTTATTAAAATTATAGCACATTAAAAAGCTCAAAAACAAGAAAACAAAATTACACATTTATTAATAAAAATATTACTTGCTATTTCATATTAATAAATATATAATCATAATGAGGGATGGCTATGAAAAAAGAGAAAGTAAAAAAGAGA
>CATKYP010000039.1 GCA_949840855.1 uncultured Bacilli bacterium
CAAAAGGAAATTGGAATAAAAGTAAATGCGATGAATTTGTTCGAAAAAATGTGTCTAAAAACTTGACATAAATCCAAATGCACTAAACTTAAAGAAAATGTCTATTAAAATGAAAGCAGATTCTTTAAATAATTACAAAGAAAGACTATTATGTTTTTGTTGGTTATTAAAGATACCATATGGACAAGATAGTGTTCAAGTTACACAAAAGGATTCAAATAAAAAGGCTATTATTAGTAAGAGCGATATTTATAATAAATATTTTGAGTATACTATGAATGGTGAGAAAAATAGACTTCAAAATGAGCAAAGTTTTTATAGGTTACAATTAGATTTTAATAATATACCTAATTTTCCAGTTGATAAGAGTCATGAGTTTTATGGAGATAGCGATAGCATTAAGAAAAATTTGGATAATGTAAAAGATGAACTTTCAGTTATTCAAAATCGTGAAAATCAATTGAATGGAGATTATAGTAGCCTTATAAATGGCCATAATTTTATTATAGAAGACTTTTTTAATGAGAATAATGGAAAATTATTTGAACAGATGTTTTTGAATTCAGATGAAGATAAAATTGAACAATTATTTATAAGTGAGGAACAAAAAGCAAATTCAAATAGTGGAAAGAAAATAGCATAATAAAAAATAGTATATTTAAACTGTTGGAAAATTAGTCCAAGAGTTTTTATTTATATATGGAATTTAGTTTAGTAAACATAATTTTAATAAAAATAAATATTTATGGTACAATTATAATAGGGAGGATTTACAATGAAAAAATTAGATAATAAGGTAGCACTAATTACAGGAGGTGCTATGGGAAATGGACTAGGTATAGCTAGAGTATTCTTAGAATATGGAGCAAGTATTATCATATTAGATTATTCTACAGAGTTACAAAATACAGTCGTAGAATTACAAAATAAATATGGACAATCAAAAGTTATAGGATATAAAGTAGACATAAGAGATAACACAAAAGTAAATGAGTATATAAATGATGCAATAGAAAAATATGGACATATCGATATTTTGGTAAATAATGCTGGGGTATGTAGCTTAGAAACTTTTGAAAAAATGAGTGATGAATTAAGAGATTTTCACTTAGATGTCAATATAAAAGGAACTTGGAATGTCACTAAAGCAATAGTTCCACTTATGAAAAAAAATAAAGAATCAAGTATAGTAAACTTATCAAGTGTAACAGGACCAATGGTTGCAGATAGTGGAGAGGTAGCTTATGCTACGACAAAAGCTGCTATCGTTGGATTTACTAAAGCTTTAGCTATTGAATTAGTTGATTATAATATAAGAGTAAATGCTATTTTACCAGGTTATATATTAACACCTATGGTAGAAAATATGAGTAAGCTTACTAATCCAAATAATCCAGACGGTGTAATAAAAGGTATTGCTGATGCTATCCCAATGAAAAGATTAGGCACTATAGAGGAATTAGGAGAATTAGCAGCATTTTTAGCAAGCAGTGAATCTTCTTATATAACAGGGCATGAATTTGTAATTGATGGTGGAAGTACTTTACCAGAGACCACAAGTATGGGAGTTTAAAACTCCTTTTATTATGGTATTTGTATACCTTAAAAAGAATATAGCAAAACTTAAAATATATAATATAATAGAAAGTGTTTAAAAATGTCTTTAGGAGGTAATATGCTAAATATTGCAACAATTAATGTTCAAAATAAGTATAAATTAAAGAAATATAATGGTCTGTATAAAAGTGAAGATCACGTAAAGATGCTGGTTTCCTTAATTAATAAATATAAATTAGACATTATAGGATTACAGGAAGTTAATGAGAGATACTTCGAAAGAATAAAAACTAATCTAGAAAAGCGATTTGTATGTTATGGGAATTTTAGATATCCCAAGTCTTTTATTACGAGGAACTTTTATCCATTTTCTACTTATAATGAAAGTGTTCCTGTTATAACTAATAGGAAAATATTAAATAAAAAAACAAAACTTTTACCTTGGATATCATCGTATGTACCAAGAATTGTAACTATTATGGAATTAGAAATAAAAGAATTAGGATTAATTACAGTTTTAAATACTCATATAGATTATCTAAAAAATAAAACAAAGATAAAGCAATTAAACAGACTAGAAGAAATTATAAATAATATAAAAGTGCCTGTTATTCTAATGGGAGACTTTAATATGACTATCAAAAATAAAAACTTCAAAAAGTTCATAGAAAATATGGAAAAGCTAAATATAAAAAGAGTAGATATTAAGGAAAAAACATATAAATATTTTGAAGATGAATTTGCAATAGATCACATATTTATATCTAACTGCTTCAATGTAGAAGAAATCATTATAGAAAAAAACGAAACTTATAATAATTTTAGTGACCATTATCCAGTAATTTTAAGACTATCAATAAATAATAACAACAGTAACTAATTTGGTAATTCAGTACTTCTAAATAGCAAGTTATAATGATATAATATATTATAAGTTATAAAAACAGGAGTAAGAAGTATGATATTTAAGTGTAAAATGTGTGGAGGAGACATAGAACAAATAGAAAATACTAATACAGGAAAATGTATTTATTGTAAAAGTGTAATGACTCTTCCAAATTTAGATAATGAAAGAATAGTAAATTTATATAACAGAGCTAACGCCTTAAGACTAGCAAATGACTTTGATAAAGCTCGTGAAGTATACGAAAGTATATTAGAAATAGACAATAATCAAATAGAAGCTCACTGGGGAATACTATTATGTAAATATGGTATAGAATATATAGATGACCCTAATACCAAAGAAAAAATACCAACATGTCATAGAACAAATGACTATTCAATACTACTAGATCAAGACTTTAAAATAATAAAAAAAGAATCATTTGGAGAAGCCTTAAAATTATATGAGAAAGAAGCAAAACAAATAGATGAAATTCAAAAAAACATTTTAGCAATATCAAAAAAAGAAAAGCCGTATGATGTCTTTATTTGTTACAAAGAAAGTGACGAAAAAGGGGAAAGAACTCATGACTCAGTAATAGCCCAAGATATTTATGATAAATTAGTAGAACAAGGATATAAAGTGTTTTTTGCAAGAATAACGCTAGAAGACAAATTAGGACAAGAATTCGAACCATATATCTATTCAGCGCTAAAATCGGCTAAAGTAATGTTAGTAGTGGGAACCAAAGAAGAACACTTTAATGCAGTATGGGTAAAAAATGAGTGGAGTAGATACCTTGAGATAATGAAATCTGATAAAGGAAAAGCCCTTATCCCAGTATACAGCAAAATAGATGCCTATAAACTCCCAGAAGAATTTGCAATGCTTCAAGCCCAAAGTATGGATAAAGTAGGAGCAATACAAGACTTAGTAAGAGGAGTCGGAAAAATAGTAAAAGAATACAAAACAGAAGAAGTAGAAGGAATAGACAAAGAAACAGTAGCCAAAGTAAAAGCAGCCCTAGATGAAGCAAGAAACCTAGGAAACGGTCAATACGAAGTAACAATTCTAAAAGAAAATCTTCCTGTTTGGTATTATGGAATAATAATTATTGCCCTAGTAATATTAACATTTATTTATCTAGTAGGAATAGCTTTATATTTTACTTACTATAATATAAAATCAGTACCATTATATAGAATACATCCAAGAATACCTTTACTATTTTATGGCATATCATTTATAACTTGCATCTTATCTATACTATTTGCTATAAAAAGAAAAACTTATAAATATAAAAAAATATTAAACATAACTTCACTACTATCACTATCACTTGTTGTATTAACAGCAGCAAAATACCTACTTATCCCAGAAAAGCAAACTATAATAATACTATTTATTATTTTCGTAGCACAAATAATAATATATTTTATAAATCCATCATGGACACTAAACTCAAGTTCTAAATCTATAATGACAGCAGAGGAAAAAGATAAACAATTAGCCAAAAATAAATATATAAAGGATAATTTTAAAGTTAAGGAACATCTCCGTATAAAATTTCCAATATATATAATCATATTCTTAATAATTATCGTATTTGGCTGTTATGATTATTACATGCTTACACCTAAATATCAAAGTAATAAGAAGAATACATCAGTTAGTCAAATAGAAATATTAAATAGAAAATACATGTTTTCAAAACCTGTAACAATTGGCTATGATAATACGAACGGATATACATATTATATTAAAGATTATGTAAAAAACATTGTAAGAAAAAATGATATCTACGATATTCTAGACTATAAACTGGAAAACTATAATTTATTTCTAAAAGTAAAAACAAATAAAAATATTACAGGATGGATTTTAAAAGATGAAAATGTTCAAATAAACTGTAATAAAAATGACGATAAGTGCAGTAACTATACAATTGCAACTAATGAAAGAAATACAAAAGTAAAACAATTAATGGTCCAAGAAGACTATATAAATATCAGAAAAGAAGCTACGACCAGTTCTGAAATTATAGGGCGAGTAAATAAAAATGATATTTATACGATATATGGAGAAGAGGTATTTAGTCAAGGCAGTAAATGGGAAACTCATTGGTATAAGATTAAAACTAATATCGGCATTGAAGGATGGATTTCTGGAATGTATAATGGTAGTAGTATGGTAACTATTTATGAACCAGAATGATATATTTTAAAACTAAATAGGAGTAAGAAGTATGATATTTAAGTGTAAAATGTGTGGAGGAGACATAGAACAAATGATTATTCAATACTATTAGATCAAGACTTTAAACTAATACAAAAAGAATCATTTGGCGAAGCCTTAAAATTATATGAAAAAGAAGCCACACAAATAGATGAAATTCAAAAAAATATATTAGCAATATCTATAAAAGAAAAACCATATGATATTTTTATCTGTTACAAAGAAAGTGATGAAAAAGGAGAAAGAACTCATGACTCAGTAATAGCCCAAGATATTTATGATAAATTAGTAGAACAAGGCTATAAAGTGTTTTTTGCAAGAATAACGCTAGAAGACAAATTAGGACAAGAATTCGAACCATATATCTATTCAGCTCTAAAATCAGCCAAAGCTATGTTAGTAGTGGGAACCAAAGAAGAACACTTTAATGCAGTCTGGGTAAAAAATGAGTGGAGTAGATACCTTGAAATGATGAAATCTGACAAAGATAAAGTATTAATACCAGTTTACAGTAACATGAATGTTTATCACTTACCATCAGAATTTGCAATGCTTCAGGCGCAAAATATGGATAAAATTGGTGCACTTCAAGATTTAATACATGGACTAGAAAAAATAGTTCAAACAAAAAATAAAAACGTAGATATATCAAATGAAATGTATAGAAACTTTAAAAAAATGTATGAAGAAGAAAAAAAGCTAGAAGAAAAGCAAAAAGGATATACCAGTGTTACTATATAGTCAAGGAATTAATAAACTATTTATATTATCTAGTATAATTATATCATCTATTATGGCAATAGTTATGTTCATGAGTATTTCGACAACCAGTTTTTATCATAACTCTTATATCAATTCATCCCTTAGTGATACTAGTGTTACAGATCGCCTAATTATATTTCAAGTACTAGTTGGAGTCCTAACCACAGTTGCCTTTTTCATGGGAATTAGTTCTAAAAAAGGCAATAAATCATCAAAATACATCTATTTTGTAAATATACTAATAGAATTTTATGTCTGTATTGCTAGCTATAATTTAAACTTCCATTTATCAATAAGTTATTATATAATAGTTCTAGCAAATATCCTTCTTCTAATATTAAACCCTATTTGGCATATAGAAAAAAATGAAAGCTATGTAAGTACATAAGAAGAAAAAGTTGAAATAGACGAAGAAAACAAAATATTTGAAGAGGAATTTAATAAAGTTGATAAATCAAAAAGTAAATTAGTTATGCTAATTATATCAATTATTATTTTAATAATTAGCCTATATATAGAAAAACTTCCAATTAAAAGCCAAGCAAACAAAAAAGACCCAACTAAAGAACAATTAATTATCATAAATAACTACATAAATATAAGAGAAAAACCATCTGTAGTAGCATATATAAACGGACAAGTATATAAAAAAGAGATATATACCATTTTAGATAGTAAAACAGATAAGAGTAACATAACATGGTATAAAATCAAAACAGAAAAAGGTATTGAAGGATATATATCAGCAGGAGAAGATAATAAATACATAAAATTAGTTGAACAAAAATAATCAAATATAAGTACAATAATTATTTTTAGATAAATAGAAAGAAGGTAGTAGTATGGCATTATTTGATGTTATAACAAAAGAAAAAATTGATGATAAAATAATTTGGAAATATCCAAAAAATAAGTTTAGTACATCATCACAATTAATAGTACACGAATCTCAAGAAGCTCTCTTTTTCTCAAATGGAAAAGCTCTAGACTTATTTGGACCTGGAAAATATACTCTACAAACAGATATTATTCCACTACTAAATAAAATAATTCAAATTCCAACAGGCTTCAAAAGTCCCTTCAGAAGTGAAGTATATTTTATTGATAAATCTGAGCAAACCTCACGTTGGGGAACTAGTAGTAAAATACAATTCTTAGATCCAGTATATAAATTTCCTTTAGAAATAGGCGCTTGTGGAGAAATGAGATTTGTAATTGATGACTCTAGGAAACTAATATTAAAACTAGTAGGTATTAATAAGAACTTTGACAGCACTAACATAGATGACTTTTTTTCTTCTCAAATACTAATGAAGGTAAAAACATATATTGCTCAAATAATAACAACAGAAAAAATAAGTATTTTCGAACTAGATCAGCAATTAGAAAAGTTTAGTGATGAACTACAGAAAAAGCTTGAAAAAGACTTTGAAGAATTTGGTATAAAGTTAAAGAAATTTTTTGTTACAACTATAAGAAAGCCAGAAGAAGATAGACAATATTTAGAGTTTAAAGAATTATACTTCAAACAAACTGTAGCACTAGCGGAAGCAGAATTAAAACAAAAACTTGATATTATTGAAGAAGATACAAAAGCCCAGAAAGCAATTATAGAATCTAATGCAATGGCAACTAAAAGAAGGCAAGAAGGTTATTCATATCAAGAAGAACACTCATATAAAATTGGTGAGAAGGTTGCAGAAAATGAAGCAATGGGACAATTTACTAATATGGGAGTTGGTCTTGGAATGATGAGTGGAATTGGAAGCAGTGTAAGTGAAAAAGTAAATAACCAAGTAACAGGAGCTTTTGCTACAGTAGAGGATAGTATAATTTGTCCAAATTGTAATACTAGAAATTCACAAGATACAATATTCTGTAAAAAATGTGGTACTAAATTTATTAAAGAAAGAAAATGTAAATCATGTGGAAATAAATTAGATGATGATTCAATTTTCTGTGGGAAATGTGGAGAAAGGGTAGGATAATATGAAAAATAAAAAAATAGTATTAACTGTTCTAGGAACATTTATTTGTATAGGTTCCTTATTAATATCTTTTATAAGCTTTTACCAGAAAAATGATTTAAGTATTCTTACAAAAGAAAATACTAAAGCCTATAAATACGCAACTACTAATAATATTCCAGTAACAATTTTGTCAGATTCCGAAGTAGAAGAATATTGTAATCAAGATTGTAATGATTATTTTGAATATAATATCAACAATAAAAATATAGAAATAACAAAATACAAAGGTTTAACCTCCAATATTATAATCCCAGAAAAAATAGATGATAAAAAAGTTACTTCTATTAATTTAAATATTACCAATAAGAAAATAAACTCTATTTATATTCCAAGTAGTATAGAAAAAATACAAATAGACTACATTAAATCAGGATATAGCACATTATTCTATATATCTATAATATTTATTATTATCTCATATATTATTTACCTTATAGTAAATATAGTTTTACCAAATAAAACA
>CATKYP010000040.1 GCA_949840855.1 uncultured Bacilli bacterium
ATAACTAAATATAAATTATTTCATAATATATCATCTGTTAGAAATACAGACCAAAATATTATATTAACTACAAGAATTTCCAAGCAAAATTTCCTTTTTCTTCACACTAGAAAATTCTTCGCCTCCCTCAAATATATTAGTATGATTTAATTTACTAATAATAGGATTATATGTAGATATATCAAACAAACTATAATTACTAATATCACGATTAAAATAAATAGTTGCATTTTTTAAATAAATATCATAAGTAACCCCATTAACACTAGAATACAAATTTCTATAATTATTAGTTAAATCTTGAATTGTACCTATATCATCCATATTTATAAATGATATTTCAGTATTCATCTTAGATGACTTTAACCTACTACCATCAAAATAATAAACAATTTTATTAACAATCTTATATGAATTAGAATCATCAATAAATTCTGACAGACAAATTAAATTTTCTTGTCTTATTCCTGTAGCTAACTCTTTTTCAACTTTATCATCTTTGCTATCAGAACTGAAATGATTAATTATACCAGAAAAAATAAAACCTGTAGCAATACAAAAGAAGCCACCAATAATCAAAAATAGAGGTAATTTTTTATTTCTTATACCTTTTTCATTCTCTTCTGCTTGTCTAATTTCAGACAAATTTAATACATGAGTTTGAAGTAGTTCTTCTTCAGTTTGTTTCTTCTTTATCATGGTTATCGCCTACCTTTATTTTCATTATAAAAAATTACCAAAAAAAAAACAACTAATAATAGTTATTTTCTAAATTTTATGCTACTTTTTTTCTAGAATCATACTTCTTTCTCTCATCAGTACCCAAAATTTTCTTACGAAGTCTAATAAAATTAGGAGTAACCTCTACTAACTCATCTGAATTAATATAATCAAGTGCATATTCAAGAGTTATAGGACGTGGTCTTTTTAAAACTATTGTATGATCACTTCCCGATGCACGAACATTAGATAAGTTTTTACCTTTTACTACATTAACTGCCAAATCATTTTCACGATTACACTCACCAATTATCATTCCTTCATAAACTTCTATAGAAGGTTCAATAAACATAACTCCTCTATCCTCAAGATTACCTATAGAATAACTTGTAGCAGCACCATTTTCCATAGAAACTAAAACTCCTAGTTTCCTCTCTCCTACATTAACATTTGTCATTGGACGATACTCCTTAAATGAATGACTCATAATTCCGTATCCCTTAGTAAGAGTCATAAAAATTGTTGAAAATCCAATTAATCCACGAGAAGGAATTGTATAAATAAGCCTAGTCTGTGAATCAATATTAGACATATTATCCATAACAGCACCACGTAATCCTAATTGCTCTATTACACTACCAACAACATCTTCAGGAACATCAATCTGTAATTCTTCATAAGGCTCCATTTTAATTCCATTTTCTTCCTTCACAATAACTTGTGGCTTAGATACTTCTAATTCAAAACCTTCACGTCGCATATTCTCAATTAAAATACCTAAATGTAACTCTCCTCTACCAGAGACTAGAAAAGATTCACTAGTATAAGGTTCAACTTTCAAACTAACATCTTTCTGTGTCTCTTTATTAAGTCGTTCTTCTATTTTTCTCGCTGTAACAATCTTTCCATCTCGCCCAACAAAAGGAGAAGTATTAGCACCAAATGTCATTTGAAGTGTAGGCTCATCAATATGAAGTTTTGGAAGAGCATCTTCCTTCCCCACTTCACACAAAGTTTCACCAACCGAAATATCACTAAGACCAGCTACTGCTACAATATCGCCAGCCTCAGCTTCTTCTATTTCTACTCTACTATAACCATAATAACCAAATAATTTTTGTACTCTAAATTGCTTCAAAGAACCATCAAGCCTGCAACAACTAACCATTTGTCCAACTTTTATTTTTCCATTTTGTATCCTACCAATTCCAATTCTACCAACAAATTCATTATAATCTAAAAGTGCTGGCTGAAATTGCAAATTTTTATCCTTATCCCCAGAAGGAGCTGGTATTTCTGATAATATTAAATCAAGAAGCTCTTCAAAACCTGGAGTTTGTGTAGAAATATCATCACTCAAAGAACAAGTACCATTTATGGCAGAAGAGTAAATAACCTTAAAATCTAGCTGTTCATCATCTGCACCTAATTCAATAAATAAATCAAGTATCTCATCTAAAACCTTACTACATCTAGCACTAGGCTTATCAACTTTATTAATAACCACGATTGGCTTTACTTTTGCTTCAAAAGCCTTTTTTAAAACAAATCTGGTTTGAGGCATAGTTCCCTCATATGCATCAACCACTAAAACGACTCCATCCACCATGTTCATAATACGTTCTACTTCTCCTCCAAAATCAGCATGACCTGGAGTATCCAATATATTTATTCTATTATTCTTATAATCCAAAGCTGTTGTCTTTGCTAATATTGTAATTCCTCTTTCTTTCTCCAATTGATTTGAATCCATAGAAACTTGACTAACATCTTCATTATCCCTAAACATACCTGATGTTTTTAAAATTTCATCAACCAAAGTTGTCTTTCCATGATCAACATGGGCAATAATTGCAATATTTCTTTTATTCATAAAATACACCTCTATTCACATAAACTCCTAGAGTATAACATACATCATTTAAAAAATCCAGAATAAATTGACATTTTATATAAATTGTGATATAATCTACTATATTTAAAAAGGGGGAAATTTTATGTCTAATAGAAAAGAATTTATAGACGATTTTAAAAACAATATAGTAAATGGAGAATTAGTATCCCAAAATGGAAAATCAATAATAGTTGAAAGAGATGAATGTGGAATCAGAAAATATCCATATTCTTCTACATCTTCTATCACTATCCAAAAAAAATCAAAAAGAAAAGTCGAAACAACAATAAACGGAAAAAAAATAATCTTTAAAAGAAAACTAAATATTACAGAAAACATAAAATCTATCATAAATAATCAAACAGTATTAAAAACATTATATGGTACCGCACTAATAATGGCTGCTGGAGTTAATATAATAGGTGCCAAAGTAAATAATAATGTAAATGAACCACAAAAAAATATTGCAATAGAAAATATGATAAATAATGAAGAGTATCATAGTTTAATACCTATTAAGTGTTATCACAAAATGCGAGGAGGAGACACTTTATGGAATATTGCAACAAGTCATGGCATCAATATATCAGATATTAAAGGAGTAAATAAACATATTGATCCTAATGACATAATTCAAAAAGGTGAAGAAATAACCTACTATTATTATGTAAGAGATGATCAAATAGAATATGCTACAGACCTAGTTGAATATGATAAAAATCTAGAATCTATTGCAAAACAATATAACACTGATATAGGAACTATAAAAAGATTAAACGAAAATCATTATGATATAAACACAATACTTGTACCTAACTTTAAAAGCTTATCTGAAATAAACAAAGAATATGAACAAGATAAAAAATACACAAAAGTAAAAACAAGATAACATTAAAGAACTAGCAAAAAAATAAGCTAGTTCTTTTCATTTAATATACTTAAATAATCCAAGAATTCTTTTGGCGGTTCTTGTTCAAAATAAATATTTTCCTTAGTAATAGGATGTACAAATTGAATACTTCTTGAATGAAGCATTTGCCCAAAATCTGTAGCATTACTATTATTATATATAGGATCATTAACCACAGGATGTTTAATATAAGCCATATGAACTCGTATTTGATGAGTTCTCCCAGACTCCAAAATACACTCTATCAAAGACTTATTTTTAAAACGTTCTAATACTTTAATATGAGTAATAGCATTTTTGCTATTAATATCAGTAACACACATTTTTTCCCTATTTCTTGGATCTCTACCAATAGGCGCATCAATTGTTGCAGTACTAGGCAAGTCATTTCCTTCTACTATTGCTAAATAGTGCCTATTAATTTCTCTATTTTTTATCATATTAGAAAGAATCTCTAAAACATCATCATTCTTCGCAACTACCATTAAGCCACTAGTATCTTTATCAAGTCTATGAACTATACCTATTCTAATATTTGAACTTTCACTAATTCCTAAATGAAACATTAAAGCATTTACTAAAGTATGGTTATAATGTCCTGGGGCAGGATGAGTAACCATACCACTTTTCTTATTTATTATCATTAAATACTCATCTTCATAAATTATGTCTAATGGTATATCTTCAGCAATAACATTAACTGAAAAATCTAAACTAGTATTAACTTTGATAGTATCACCATAACTAACCTTATAACTAGAGTCAATTTCCCTTTCATTTATTAAGATTTTTCTTTCTTTAATAAGCTTTTGAACTTTATTACGTGAAATATCAAGTCTCCTAGCTAAATAAATATCCACTCGTTCAAAAACATCCTTCTCAACTAATAATTCTTGCATAAACTCCTCCTAACTTCATCAACAATCAATAAAAGAAAACCAATAACGATAAATATATCAGCAATATTAAATATGGGAAAATAATATCCAAATATATTAAAAGATAAAAAATCTATTACATAACCACGAAATATTCTATCTACTAAATTCCCCAAAACTCCACCAATTATTAAAGAATAATAAGTAAGTGAAAAATTGTTTATATGCTCCTCTCTTACTATATAAGAAATCAGGAATAATAAAAATATAATACTAATAAAAATTAAAAATAATTGCTTCTCCTCAAGAATTGACCAAGCTCCTCCAACATTTTTTGTATATGTTATATAAAAAAAGTTTTTAACAACTGTAATAGTATCTAGTAATGATAAATTATACTTTATCAAAAACTTAGAAATAAAATCGATAGTAAAACATAATAAAGAAAAAATAAAAACTCTAATCAATAATCGCTTATTATTCATATTTATCACCATTAAGTATAATCAAATTATTAATAATTATTTGCAAATCTGCAAACCTTTTTTCAACCCTGCCATCTATTTTCATAATCATACCTCTCTCAATTATAGGATATATTTTATACACCCGTGGAAATAAAGTAAATTCACAACTACCTGTTTCATCACTCCCTGTAATAAAAGCCATATCTTCCCCTCTTTTTGTTTTAATAGATTTAATTTTTTCTACAAAGATTAAAGACTTTATCCTTTTATTCTGATATTTTTCAATCTCATTAATTTTTATAATATCAGGATTTACATTCAAATAACTAGAAACAGGATGTTGAGTTAAGTAAAGCCCGAATAATTCTTTTTCCTTTTCAAGCATATAACTTTCACTAAACTCATCATTTCCCTCTAAAATAGGCTTCATAACAAATGATGGGTCCAGTTCTTTTGCTAAAATAGCATAATTATATAATTCATCTAAATTTTCAATTAATGTACGGACTTTATAGTTAAATCTTCTAAATACTTGTGCATAAATTAAAAATTCAAAAATTCTCTTACTAACTCCTTTAGCTGCAAGTCTACTAAAAGCATCATATATATCAATAAATTCACCATTCTCCCTTGCTTCAATTATCTGATCTGTAGAAACTCCACCAACAAAACTAATAATTGAAAATGGAGCATATATAATACCATCGACTACAACATATCTATTTATACTAATATTAATATCTGGTTTCTCAATTTTAATATTCTTAGATCTAACTTCCATAATATACTCATTCATTTTAGAAGTATAGCCAATAACATTACTTAATAAATTACTATAAAATACTTCTTTATAATAGACTTTAAAATACGCTAGTTTATATGCAATTAATGAATAAGCTACAGAATGAGATCTATTGAAACCATATAATGCAAATTTCAAAACCAAATTGAATATTTCTTTACTAGACTCAACATTATGCCCCTTTTCCTTGCTTTTAGTTATGAATTTATCTTCTTCATCAGCAAGTAAACTCATCTTTTTTTTGCTCATAGCTCGTCTTAATATATCAGCTTCTCCTAAACTATACCCCGCATAAATATTAGCCACCTGCATTACCTGCTCTTGATAGACCATTATACCATAAGTATTTCTTAAAATACTTTCTAAGGAAGAGTCAATATAAGTCACCTTCTCTTTCCCATACTTTCTTTTAATATATGGTTCAATATTCTGCGCAGCACTTGGTCTATACAAAGCAATAGCTGCAAAAATATCTTCAAAAGAACTTGGTTTTAATCTTTTTAAAAAAGCTCTCATACCACTAGACTCAAATTGAAATATTCCAGTAGTATCAGCAAATTCAAATATTTTTAACACTTCGCTATCATTCA
This sequence comes from uncultured Bacilli bacterium, assembly GCA_949840855.1. Taxonomy (GTDB): domain Bacteria; phylum Bacillota_I; class Bacilli_A; order RF39; family UBA660; genus UBA2730. The sequence goes on from CATKYP010000040.1 coordinate 6,262, forward strand.
AATCAATATCATTAAAATTAATTTTTATTATAAATTTTTTCAATATCTTTCAAAATATGTGCTAATATGCTCAAATTTCTAAGACCTAAAAAATCCATTTTTAATAAGCCAAAATCTTCTAAATATTCCATAGAATAAGCTGTAAGATACATTGAATCACTAACAGTTAAAGGAATAACATCATCAAGTTCTTTTGAACACATAACAATTCCAGCAGCATGAGATGATGTATGTCGTGGAAAGCCTTCAAACTTAAGTGCAATTTTAAATAACTTAGTAAAAGATGTATCGCTATCAATTTTAGCTTTGAAATTTAAGTTTTTTTGATAAATTTCCATTAGTTTATCCTTTGACATAGCTGGAATTAATTTTGTTAATGTATCTATTTTATAAACTGGTATATTTAGTACACGTGCTACATCACGCAAAACCTGCTTACTACTTAAAGTACCAAAAGTTACAATACCAGCTACATTCTTTTTTCCATATCTATCTATTACATACTGTATAACTTCTTCCCGTCTATCATCAGGAAAATCAGTATCAATATCAGGCATAGTTTTCCGTTCAGGATTTAAAAATCTCTCAAATAATAAATCATATTTCAATGGATCAATTTCTGTAATTCCTAAAGTATAAGCAACCAAACTACCAGCTGCTGAACCTCTTCCTGGACCAACTAAAATATTATTTTTCTTAGCATATCTAATAAAATCATAAACCACTAAAAAATAATTGCTAAAACCCATTTCATCTATAATTTTTAATTCATAACTAAGTCTTTTTTTATATTCTTCGCCTGCATTACCACCAAGTCTTTTATTTAATCCTAATTTAGCAAGTTCAAATAAATATAATGAAGCATCCACCCCTTCCTTATAAATAGGAAGAAGTAATTCAGGCTTAGGAAATTCCAAGTTACACATACTAGCTATCTTTTCTATGTTATTATATCCAGACTCACTTGTATAATCAAAAATATTTTTAATTTGAAGTTCATGTCCTAAAATATCATAAGAAAAGTCATCAGAAATTGTCTTACCATCTCTAATTCTATATAAATAAGCTAAATATTCTGAATCTTTATCCTGTAAATATAAACTCTCTCTAAAAAAAACAATTGATGATGTTATATTATTAGATATTTCTTCTTCCTTTTTATTTGTATAACCTAAATATATATCTGAATATATAAGCGATAAATCATTAAAATATTCTCTACAGTTAAATGGAACAACACATATTAACTCTTCATTATATCTTTCTATATCCTCAATGTTCACAACTCTCTCATTTTGAATTGTGGAAAGTTTAATAAGGGATTTATATCCAGTATAATTCTTTGCATATAAATATATAATATAATCATCTAATAAAATATTAAGACCTATTATTGGCTTTATATTTAAACTAATACACTTCTTATAAAAATACATAACTCCATACATATTAGTATCTATTAAAAAAGCATATGATATTTTGTTTTCTAAAGAATAATTTATAATATCATCAGGACTTAACATACTAGAAAGAAGAGTATAATAACTTTTAATATTCATCATAAAAATCTGAAATCTTATGGTAATCGTCTAGTTCTGTTTTAGAAAGACGGTTAAAGAGCATGGAATAG
>CATKYP010000041.1 GCA_949840855.1 uncultured Bacilli bacterium
AGTTTATATTTATTTAATTATTAAAATTAAAAAATATAACTACATTAACAAAGATAGTGATGATTAAATTACAATTTATACATTAAATTACAATTTATACAACAAATGATATTGCTTTAAAATGAAATAAACGATATAATAAATATATCAAATACAAAGGAATTTGTTTCTTAAAAAGTGTGCACCATATAAACTTGATGGAGTATTTATGCGCATATTATCTTTTAATTTTGCGATATCTAAATCAAACACTCTTCTTTCCATTTTAGTAACTGTTGTTTGCTCGGATTGATCAAATATAGTGTTATTAGGAAAATCTTTATCAAACATCTCCAATTCTAAAAAATGAGATTCATAATCACTAAATCCTTTTGATTTATATACTAATCTTTCGAGTTCTAATATTTGTAATATTTTTAAATCACTAACTTTTATATTCCTAAAATTATTACCAAATAATTGTTTTAAATATATTTCAGGGCATTGACTAATTAATTTTTTTACACGATTTAAATTAATATTATAAGGTAGACATTCTACATCACCATTATAAGGATAACTTCCATACATAGATGCTAAATTGATTTGTGTCCATGTAAGTTCTTCACCTTTACCATAATTGCCTGTATAAATAAATTCTCCTGATTTAGTAATATTACTTATTCTTATTGGAAAAGGTCGAATTACCATAATTGTTTGAAGTAATCGCTCTGCTGATATTCCTGAGTCTGCAAGTAGTTGAGATGTAGAAACATTTCTGCTTGTTAAATAAGGATAATTCCCGCTATGATTTAAGTCTAAATCAGCTCCTTGTGAGCCTTCTAGAATAATATATTCTAAAGGATTATCTAAATGTTGATATAACCTTTCTAGCCATTCAGATTTAGAACAAACAATTGCATTTTTAAATGTTTTAAAAAATTCTAGTTTTTTATCCCTTATTACTTTTTCCTGAGTAACTGCTCCACAACCTTTAAATGTTGAACCACTTTTAATATGTTCTCTTTCATATTGTTTATGTCTTTCATCTACTAAAGGAACCATTTCATGAACATAAATTTTTCTTTCTCCTAAATATTTACTAACTTGCTCATATTCTCCTTTAAATACTTCCATATCAATAGCAGATCCAGGACCAATAAATAATTCAGTATCTGAATTGACTGAAGCAACAGGAATATTTCTAAAAATAGTTGAATTACCTTTTTCATCAACAAAAGTATGACCTACATTTGGCATACAATTTGTTACTGATGCACCAAGTTTTATAGATTTATCAGTTGCTATTTCACCAATTACTTTAGCTTTACCACAACTTCCTGCTGCACCATCTATTACAGATATTACATTTTTTATCATACCTTAATCCCCCTAAGATAAGTATTATTTTAAATCATTAATGACACCATTAATTAAATTTAAATCAGATGGAATAATCCATTTTACATTTGCCATTTTAAATAATACTAATGGGATAATTGCACCACTTCTTGCACCATCCATCCATTTAGGATTTGATGGCATTAAATCATATAATTCTTCAAGTGAAATATCATTAAATACTTTTTCAGTACCTTTAATGTAATCTTCTAAACTTAGCATATATTTATGAATATTATCATTAAATAAAGTATTATCTACTAAATTAAATCCTGTTAGTAATTCAAATCTTTCTTCTCCACCTGTAAATATTGCACAATCATAGTCTTTATCTAATTCAATATCAGATAGTCTTCCAGCAACAAAGTTTTCCATTTCTTCAACAGTATTACCACTATATTTATTATTAACTTTATCAAAATTATTCAATAAATCAGCAACACCTATATTTAAATTTTTTGTATCAGTTATTTTAGTGCCTATAAAAGTTACTAATTCGGTAGTTTTACCACCCATATTAATGATTAAAACTTTCTTATTGTTATAGTCATTTTCCATTGCTTTTGCTAAATAATAATTTTCAATACCATGACTAATAATATTAAAATGTAAATCGAATTTATCATTAAATAACTCAATCAAATCTTGTTTTCTTTCTTGTATTAAATTTCTAAATATACCAGTAACAAAAATATGTGTATTATAATATTTTAAATCATATTTAGATTTTATTTCTTCAAAGTAATCACATAGCTCTTTTAAATTACTTTCACTAATTCCTTTTTCAGCATCAAAATCATTTTTAAAATAAATAGAATGTTCTTCTATAAGTTTTAATTCATCTTCATAGCAATAAACCTTTATTGTCGATGAACCGAGATCAATATAAAAATTTTTCATAGTATCAACTCCTAGATATTATTTTACTATAAAAAATGAACTTTTTTTAAGACATTTGGACAAATTTGTGTTAAAATATTATTAGAAATTGATACTTTTATGGTATTAATTCCTAATTTGTGAGAAAAAGTTTGAAATAACTTAACCACTCGCTCCATTGAGAGAATTACTCACACCCTCGTGTGAGTTTTATATTACAGAAATATCCTATATCACTCGTTGATATGGGATTTTTTCATGTTTGAAGGGAGGTTTCTCAAATGAAAATAACCATAGAACCTTTAGAATTTCCTTTATGTATTAAAGAAAAACTTATGAAAATACCAAAAATATCAAAACTACATATTGAATTTGTAAATGGGAAGAATATTCATTTTGATAAAACTAACCTTTCAATTAATGAGCCACACAAAGTTATTATTAGTAATGAAGAATCTTGTATAATAATTCTTTCCTATCCTAATGATAATAATTTATATTTGAAAGATAGTTTTGAAATTGTTACTCTTGAATCCATAAAATTTTTGATTTTAAAAATGCTGTAAAAAAGAAATTTTTTAAAATTTTATTTTCCCCTTTATTTATAAGGGTTTACGTGCAAAAAATAATTTTTGATTAGAAAAGCATATATCGAGGGTGCATTTGATTTAAAAGTTTACAATGAAGAAAAGAAAATCGTTGAAGATGCTATCACTAAATTAAATGATGAATTAACTGATACTGAAAGTTGTGAAGAACTTAACTTTACTCCACAAGATATATTATTAAAACGGGATATTGATTATATTAACCGAGTTAAACTAAAAGATGAATATAAGAAAAGAACAAAAACTTGGAAAGATTATACTAGAGAAGAAAAATCCGATTTAATTATGAGATATGTAGATGAGATAAAATTAAAACAAAGGAATAGTCTAATAATCGTTGATGAAATACTATTTAGAGAAAGTATTTGCAAACCTTGTAATGAGTTATTTGATAAAGGTTATATTGATGTTAAAACCCCTGCTTTGTTTGGCAATTTAGTTGGAGAATTAAGATTTAGTAATTATCTTCCTGAAGAAGAAGTTGGAAAACAATGTTGGTTATGAAGAAGCAACGTATTTTGTAGAAGATAGAGTTTTCTATTTTAACTTTATAAGAGATGACCGAGCAATAATAAGAGTATTCCCACTTGAAGATTATTGCAAGATAGATCCTGATATAAAAATGAAAGAATATAAATATGGAATTATTTATATAAAAGAACAGATGAGTTTCAAATGGAAGACATAAATTCAGCATTTAATTATATACCTGACGAAACCAATGATAGTGTTATCTATATGAAAGAACCAATACCTATAGAAATAGGTGTTAAACCAGTAAATATGGAAACAATGAAAAATGATACTTCGTTAGAAGAATCATAATAACAAACGTGGCACGTTTTGTTGTCATAAGACAATGAAACTTGCGATAGTTTGTTACCAAAACTTATGTAATTTTGTTTTATTGCGTTAGCTTTAAAACATTATGGAATAAGTCAAAAGGGTTCTAGGGAAGCCCTAGCCCACGAGGTAAACATTTTGACAAAGCCAAAATATGTTTAAAATAAGGAGCGTGATTTTATATATGGACTTTGAATATAAAAAGGAATTTTACAATTTAAAATATGGTAAATGCTATCTAATTGATGAGAAAGAGAACTTGTATTTAATCTATGCTGATAAATGTTTTAATCACTATATTGTTTGTACTTACATTGAGCCAAATTCTAATGCTATGATGAATCAAGAGTTCTTCCCTACTTTAGAAAGTGCGAGAAAATATTTTAATGATAAATAAGGGGTTGATATTTTATGAATGAATTATCTTACTCGCTGCATTTAAGTAGTGATAAAAATAGAAAGCCATCATCAAAAAATATGGCAAAGAATAATGCTTCTGGTTCTACTTCATTATCTAATAATGCTATTCAAAATGCAAAGCAATTATCAAGAGTGGACAAGCATAACTATCGTAAATATGATAACAATAGCGAACTAATAGAAATAATAAAAGGTACTACTTCTCTTTATGAAGATGTTAAAAATCTCTATTTAGAAGAATTTGAAGAAGCAAGACTTGAATATAATAAAGAACAAGAAAATAAAGGTAGAAATGATAGGAAGATTACTGATTACTTTAAAAAGATAAGTGATAATACTAAAAATGATCTTGCTTGTGAGATTATTATAGAACTTGGAGATAAGAAATACTGGGGCACTAAAGATGATAAATTTAAACATAAAATGACTAATGTATTTAAAGAACAACTTAATGATTTACAAGAGTTAGTTCCTGATTTCAAAATAGCGAGTGCAATTATTCATTATGATGAAACAAGTCCACATCTTCATATTGTAGGTGTTCCAATAAAATATAAAAACAAAAATGGTATGTCCAAACAAGTTGGTAAAGGTGATGTTTTTACTAGAGATAGTTTACGTGTTATTCAAGATAAAATGAGAACTATGTGTATTGCTAGTTTTAATAAAGAATATGGTCTTAATAATATCTTAAAGAAGAAAGAAAAAGGTAGAAATAAAGATATAAATGTTAAAGATATGACTAATTATCAAGCAATGAAAGAAGAACTTAATAAGAATAAAGAAACACTAAAAATTGCTAGTAAAAAGTCTAATGAACCTGATAAAACCACCAATGATATTAAAGATACTATCAATAATTTAAAAAAAGCACCAATAGTTAAAAATACCTACACTATTTCAGAAAGTGATAGGAATAAAATCATTGAATATGTTGATAAAGTCCAAGATACTAACAAAGACTTTAAAAAGACTGAAATGTTATCAGTCACCTTAAATAATGTAGATACCGAATTACAAGAAAATAGGGAAAAGATTAAGATACTAACTGAAAACAATAAGGCATTATCACTTAAAGTTGATACTTTATCTAAAAATATTGATAATAAAAATAAAGAAATCAAAGAGTTAAAAAGCGACAATAAACACCTACAAGAAATGGTCGATTATTTCAAAAATCTATTTAGTCGATTAGTAAAATTTATTAAAAATAAGATGTTTGGTAAAGATAAAGAACGAGAGGATTATTGGAAAGTATCTAAAGATATGTACGAACATGGAATATTTAGTGAGGATACTATCGAATCAATTAAAGATGACTACGTTTGGAATAAGGATAATGATAAACAAAAAGATAAAGGTCATGATGACTTTGAAATATAGATTAGAAGTGTTATAATTATTTCATTGATAAATCAACCAATTTATTTTTCAGAAAGCGAGGTAACAATGGGAAATATAAATGTTTTAGAAAAAGAGAATAATATGATTAATGTTAACAATAATGTAGAAAATATGATTTATGAAATAAGAGGAGTTCAAGTAATGCTATCATCAGATGTAGCAAAGCTTTATCAAGTAGAAACAAGAAGAATTAATGAAGTTATTAAAAGAAACATTAAAAGATTCCCTGATACTTTCTGCTTTCAATTAACAGAAAATGAATTTTATAACTTGAGGTCGCAATTTGCGATCTCAAGTGAAAATAGTCATGGTGGTGTAAGATATTTACCTTATGTTTTAACAGAGCAAGGAATCATGATGTTATCAGGATTACTTAAAAGTGATATAGCAGTTAAAGTAAATGTACAAATTATTGATGCATTTGTAAAATTAAGAAGGTATGTTTCTAATAGTTTAATAAATAACGAAATGTTGTTAAATCATGAAAACAGAATATTAAAGCTAGAAAACACATTTAATAAAATGCAAGAAAAAGAAAAAATAAATACTATATTCTTTGAAGGTCAAATATTTGATGCCTACGCATTACTACTAGACTTATTTGATAATGCAAAAGAAGAAATAATTATTATTGATAATTATGCTTCCAAAGAACTTTTAAAAATTCTTAAAAATGTTAATAAAAAAATATTAATTATTTCTAAAAATTTTGATGATATATTAGTAAAAAAATACAATAGTGAATACTCTAATATAGAATTCAAAAATCTTGATATATTCCACGATCGATTTTTAATTATAGATAGAAAAAAATTATATTCTTGTGGAGCATCATTTAAGGATTTAGGTAAAAAGTGTTTTGCTATTAATGAAATGGAATCAAAAAAACTAATCGATGATTTGTTAGATAAAATTGAAAGTGTAAAATAATTAAAGTACTTTAGGTTGTTATAGGTGCTTAAATTTGGTCAGATTTCAAAAGGAAGAGCTTATTTAACTCTCCCTTTTTGTTTCAATACTATTAATTAGAAATTATAACTTTCTAGGATTTCACCGTCTTCATTATATATGGTAGCATCAACATTATACAAAACTTGAAATTCTGGATTATCAAGTGTATATCCCGCTTCTATAGCCCAATCAAATTCATCAATTACTGCTTGTTTTACTGCCATATTATTACTATCATCAATTAATTCACAATTTATTCTAATCCAATTTTTTTCATCATATGCAACTATACATACATGATTACCTTTTTCTATTTGCTTTGATACATTTTGTGTTTATTTGTTATCACATAGATTTTATTATTAACCATTATTGGATCTCCAAATGGTCTACAACTTGGCTTTCCATCACTAATTGTTGATAAATAATTTACTTGAGTATTTTCCTTTAAAAATTTAAATGTTTCATTCATTTTTAATCGCTCCTTTTTTTAAATTTCTATTGTTTCCCCAATGTCTAAAACTTTATAGTTAATATCAAACTTATCAAAATTTTTCTTCATATAATCAATATCAGTTGGATATTTTTCATTATCCATGTGAATAGGTAATACTAAATTCGCCCCTAATTCCTTAGCAAATAGTGATGCTTCAAACGATGACATAGTAAGTCCATGGGCTGTTACAGGTAAAGCAACAATATCTGCTTTATAATCATTGTTAAAGCAGATAGTATCGCTAGTAGTGTATAGTCTATGTTGTCCATCATCTATAATATAACCAACGTTTTCAAACACCTGACCACCATTTTTTAGCATGGGATTATATCCATGAACAGCTTTAACCACTTCAATTTTTATACTTTCGAATTCTAATATATCATTTTCTTTTACGAAATTAAATTTTATTTCTGGATAAGTATTTTGTACTTCTTGTGTAGAATAAATAGGGATATTAATCTCTTTTAACACATCACTATTAATATGATCTCCATGTTTATGTGTTATAAGTATAATATCTACTTTTTTCCATTCTTCTAAAAACTTGACACAAATCCAGATATAAATAATTTTTGGGATTATCAAATACTACAAAAAGTACATTTTTTATGTTATAATACTTAACACAAAGGGAGGTTTATTATGGATGGTGCTAAATTAAGTAAAAATGAATTAATTGATTTGATTTTTTATG
>CATKYP010000042.1 GCA_949840855.1 uncultured Bacilli bacterium
TTTCTCTGCTAATTCTTCAATATCATATTTCTTCATAAATTCACACTCCAACCTAATTATATATTAAAAAATGTAATTAATGTTAAATATGTGAATTTACTCATTAATTTTACTTTCTATTTTTTGTTGTTCGTGGGCATATTGATAATGGAGTGCATTGTCTTTAGAAATTGCAGATTTCTTTGTTGCATTTTCATAAGACTTTCTGGCATCTTTTGCACCTCTCCTCCTTTTTTTGCTACTTTCAAGTTTTCTTTCAATCCTTTAGGATGTTCACTTCTTGCTATATCACGAGTAGCAATTTCACCTAAATCTGTTAAAAGAACCTCGATATCTGTCATATTATCTCTTAAAGATTCTTTTCTTAAAATTTTATAATGCTATTTTTAGGAAATATTATCTTTACTTCAGTATATTTATATTGTATAGAATCAATTTTCAAACTTAATCCTAGTTTTTTACATAATTTGTTTGATAAATAAAGTCCCATTCCTGTTGCATATTCTTTTTTTCTATTAACTCCAGTAAAACCTTTTTCACACACTCTAATTAAGTCTGATTTACTAATACCACATCCATTATCTCTTATTGTCAAAATAACATTGTTTTTATTATTTTTACTTGATATTTCTATCAATTTATCTTTCTTATCCAAATATTTCATACTATTTTGAATAATTTGTGATAATATGAACACTATCCATTTTTCATCTGCATAAATTTTATTATCTAAATTATGAAGATCTAATCTAATCTTTTTATTTAAAATGTAATTTCTATATTTCATAACTACACTATGCACTACTTCTTCAAGATTAAGTTCTGTAACAAAATAATCTTTTTCAGTATTGTTGCTTCGAGCATAAAAAAGGATTTGTTCTGTTAGTTCATTTATTTTATCTATTTCACTTTTTAATTGAAAATCTTGATTATTATCAAAAGTCAAAGATAATGCAGCAATCGGAGTTTTTATCTCGTGAACAAAACTCTCTATGTATTCTTGATAATCTAAAAAATCTTTTTCCATTATGCTTATTTTATCAAGCATACCTTTACAAGCCTGTTTCAAAGCATAATAGTATGCTTTATTTTCCAAGTTAAGTGGCTTCTTTAATATTTCTGCTATTAAATACTTTTCTTCTAAATTATCTACTAATGACACAATTTTTTTATATTTTCTTAAATTAAAAATATAAACTATAAATAAATAGGCTATAACTAATGTTATTAGCAATATAATTGTTAGAATTATGTAATAAATTGGAATATTTGTTAAATATAAAATTCCAGTAGTTATTGCTATAAAGATTATTTGAAATATTATAAAGGAAAATTTTTCTTCTAAAAATGCTGCAAATTTCATAGAATAAAACCCTTTCCTCTAACATTTTTTATCAAATCATCTATTCCAATTTCTTTGGCTTTTTTTCTTAATCTAGTTATATTAACCATTAAAATATTTTCATCTAAATAATACTTATCATTCCATAATTTATCTAGTAATTCTTCCTTTGTGATAACTCGCTTATCATTCATAAAGAAATAATATAAAATTCTAAATTCATTTCGAGTTAATTCTACTTCCATATCTCCCTTTTTGAGTAACGATAAATGAAGATCAAGTATATAACCATTTTTACTTATCTCTTTATAATTTTTAGGATTCGATAGGTTAATGGCTCTTTTTATTTTCTCTAATAAAATCATAGTGTCATAAGGTTTGGTAATGAAGTCTATTCCTCCAACTTCAATGCTCATTAGTTCATCTTTTGTTGTATCTCGGCTAGTAACAAATATTACTGGAATATTTTTATCTAATTTAATTTGTTTACATATAAGAAATCCATTTTGAAAAGGGAGATTTATATCAAGCAAAATCAAATCTGAATTATAATTATCGAGTTCCCCACAAATATTTTCAAAATTCTCTATAAGTAATACTTCATACTTATTTTGCTTTAATAATTTTTCTAATTCTTCTCTGATTTTACTATCATCTTCAATTATTGCTATTTGCATTATTAACCTCCCTCTAAACTATTAGACTTCTTTTATATTTCTTTTAAAACTAAAATATGTGGCAATATAATATATTGCATAAATCACTAAAAATTCTACAAGTGTTCCTATAAAATAAGATAAATAAATCGTATTACTATCAAGCATTATTTTATAAATGTTATTTATTGGTATGATTAAGCAAAGGTTAAGTATAATTGGATATACAACAGGAATACCAAATAGTATTAACAACTGCTTTCGTATAGTTTTAAAAATATTCTCATCTCGCACTCCTAGATTACTCAAAACTTTATATCTATACTTATACTTATTAGAATCACTCAATGATTGAATAGCAATTATAGTTCCAACACTTGCTATAAAAATAAATGCCATATAAATACAAATTGTTGAAATTATCATAGTCATTGTATTTGTTTCTTCGATAAGTTCTCCTTTTACAACTACATTATAGTAAGTATCATCTTCCTCCCCATTTTCATCTATATAAGTCATATATTCTTTTAGTCTTGTTTTCATTTTTTCTTTTAATTCTGTTTTTGTTTTTTCTTTTGTATTTACTACTAAATGACTTGTATCTATTTCTAAACCAGATACTGCACTATCTGGTACGACAATATTATAATACTCGTTTGATATTCTTGCCCAATATCCGTTTGTCGTAAAATCTTTTAATTTCAATTCAGTTCCATTTGACAACATTATTTTATCTGGCATTATATTATTCATATCATTTTTAAAGCGAATTTCAGAAAGTACGACACATTCCTGCTGATTTAAACTTATTTTTTCCTGTCCCCTTAATTCTAGCAGTCTATTATAATCGCTTAATCGTATAACTGGATCAAACAATCTTTCATCACTTTCATAGTCGGATATTGGGGTAGATTTTAAAATTGTTGCTGTTTTATCTTTATAAATATCATAAATAAAATCATTTTTTAGTGTATAGTCTTCTTTAATAATATCCAGATAATCCTTTAAGTGTTCTTTTCTATCCGTAACTGCAATATCAAAAGGCGAATTTGCATCTATCTGATAATCATATAATCCTTTATTTAAACTAGATATATTTAAAAATAATATAGCCAGAGTAATAAGCATAGATAATGTTCCAAATACAAACCCAAGCGTCTTTGCTTTTGCACTAAATGTCCTTGCTATAAATAGATTATCTTTACTATACTTTATTTTCTTATTTTTTAAGACAACAGATAATATAAAATCTCCTACACTAATCATAACTCCATATATACTTATAATTAAAAGGACAAAACATATTAAAATTATGTTCATAATGCTAGAATCTTGGAAAACTTGTGGCTTTAATTTCATATTCCACAAAAATAAAGCAATAATTCCTAAAGCAACACTTAATAAAAATATAATGTTTCTATGTTTTTTGGATTTTGTTATTTTCTTTTCATTTTGTTTTTCTAGTGTTAATAAATCGTTAATTGATGATTTCTTCATTCTTCTATTTGCACGCCATAATACTAGAAGATAAATGAGTGCAAAATAAATAAAAAGCAAAACAAATGATTTTATATTTAAGTTAATAAATATTGCTTGAGGAAGTTCAAGTAACTTTACTATAAAAATAGATAGAAATTGACTTATAGCAAATCCTATTGGCATAGACACGAGAAGTGCCACAAATCCCAAGAGTAAACTCTCTAAAAGAAACATTTTATTTATTTTTCTTTTTTTGATACCAAGTAATGAGTAGATTCCAAACTCTTTACTTCTTTTTTCAAATATAAATTTTGTTGTATAATTAATTAAAAAACAAATTACTCCTAAAACAATAGCATTTATACCATACATTATATATTGAAAAGTATATAATCCCTGTGATAATTTCATTACTTCTTCAGAAGTTGAAATTAAGTTAAGGGCAAAAATTAGCGAAAAAGATATAATGATTGTTATTAAATATATTGCATAATCTCTGGCACTTCTTTTAACATTTCTTACTGCTAATTTACCTAACATTGCCTACATCACCTCCTAGTAATGTAAGCACATCAATAATTTCATCAAAAAACTCTTTTCTTGTTTTTTCTCCTTTTACGATTTCATTAAAAATCTTCCCATCTTTTAAGAATAGCACTCTTTCACAAAAACTAGCAGAAAGAGAATCGTGTGTAACCATCAAAATTGTTGCTTTTAATTCTTTGTTCATTTCTTTCATAGTTTCTAGTAAGACCCTAGAAGATTTACTATCTAATGCTCCAGTAGGCTCATCTGCAAGAATAATTTTAGGATTATTGATTAAAGCCCTAGCACAAGCACATCTTTGCTTTTGTCCTCCCGATACTTCATAAGGAAATTTTTTTAATATATCACTTATTCCTAATCTCGCTGCTATTGATTCCACTTTTTTATCAATATCTTTTATGTCCTCTTTATTTACAATTAAAGATAGTGCTATGTTTTCTTCGATAGTCATTGTGTCTAGCAAATTAAAATCTTGAAAGATAAAGCCTAAATTATCTTTTCTAAAATCGGCTAATTCATCTTCCTTAATTTTTGTTATTTCAATACCACCAATAGTTATAAATCCACTTGTTGGTACATCAATAGTTGAAATGCAATTAAGAAGTGTTGTTTTTCCACTTCCACTTGCCCCCATAATAGCAACAAATTCTCCCTCATCTATATTGAATGAGATTCCATCTACTGCTTTTGTAATATTGGTATTTATACCATAATATTTTTTTAGATTTTCTAGTTTTAAAACTTCCATATCTAATTCTCCTTTTAGCAATATTATATCGCTTGGATCTTTAAATAAAAATTACAGTTTTGTAAGTAAATTTTTTAAATATTAGAATTAGATTGTTTTAATATTATATATATTTGCCCACTTTCAAAGTGTAATTTGAATTACAGTTCAATTAAATAAATGTCTGCTAGTTCACCTTCAAATTCAAAACTTCTTTCTAATTTTCCACCATTTTTTACAATAGTCTTTATTGAAGGAATATTATCTCTTTCAACTGATAAATGCAATTCTTTTAAACCAATTTCTTTTGCATATTTTAATAGCAACCTCAACATTTCGGTAGCATAACCTTTTTTTCTTTGACTTGGTCTAACACTATAACCACTATTACCAAAATCTTTTAAAAATTCATTTAAAGTATGTCTTAAATCAATTATTCCTATAATTTTATTATCTTCTTCTCTAATTGCAAAAAAGGTATCGGTCAAAACCCAGTTTGGATCAACTGTTTCAATTTTAGAATTATTATTTACTTTTTCTAACCATTCTTCATAAGAATTAATTTTATCAAATAATTCGCTACCATTTATAATTAACTCGTTATTGTCAAAATGCTCTTGTCTATAATCTAATGCTTCACTTTTTAATTCTATTGTTGGTCTTACTAATTTAATATTCATCTTTTCAACTCACTTTCAATTTATAATTTGTCATCACTATGTATCATTTATTAGGTACTATTAGATATTTTCTTTTTGTTTTTAAATAATATAATAGCCACTATACTAAAAAACATTATAACAATATTATTATTTTTCACTGGTGCTAAAAAACATACATTAAAAATCATATGCAATAGTGCAACAGAAAATATATTTTCATAAACATAATATAGAACTCCCAAAATTATCGAAATAAGCATAGTCCAAATAGAAAGATACAATATATCTAATATAGGTAATGAATTTCTAATTAACCACATTGGAATATGCCAAATTGTCCAAATAACACCAACAAATATAATAACTTTAATTTTTTTATTTTTAGTAAAAAGATTTCTTAACAGAAAGCCTCTCCAAGCAATTTCTTCAATCAAAGCAGTTATAAATAAATATACACAATTTATTAAAAATACCACCATTGAATCTGTAAATAAATCAATTTTTCCAAAAAATGAATAAAAGAAAGTAGTTACAATACCAACTAAAGCAATAATCATACATATAAAAAGTTCTTTTAACGATACTTTCTTAAAGTTGCCTATTAGAAATTTTTTTAAATTTTGCTCACAAAGTATAAATATAATAGAAACTAATGCTGGCATAATAACAAAAAAGTATTTTAAATATGTTAGCATATTTGGAAATTCTATTCCAAGTTTTTTAAGCATCATTGGAGTATAACACAAGAAAGAAAAAACATAAACTATAAAAATCCATAATGCTATCCTTATTTTATCTTTTATTATAATCACCTCACTTTAAAAGTGTACTTAATATTTATTTATCCTATTGAAAATTACTGTTTTATTTTTCATTGATATTTTACCAACTTCATATCCATATTCTTTAGATTCTTTTTTATAAGTTAAAAATGAATGATCTATTTCAAATCCTATAATGTTCTTAATTTCTTCATAAGATAAGTTATATTCTTCTTTATTGTTTTCCTTTAAATACTTCCATAATGGCACATATTTGCTCATCTTTGATACAACTCCTTTTAATATATACTAGACATTACTAAATATTTTTTTAATCAATGGTTGTAATTTACTTACTTTAATATTCTTTTCTTTTATATATAACTTCTGATATTTTATAAGAAACATACAACATTATAATTATAACGATAGGAATAATAATCATCATATAGTTTTCTAAAAATGCTAATCCCTGTATAATGGATTCAAAATCAATATATTTTGATAAAACACCACCAATTAACACAAATCCAAATACAACTATAAATATTGCAATTCTTGCTTTTTCTACACCAAACTTATAAATAGCAGGATACATAATGCTCTGTAATAAAGTAGTTGCAAATATTGCTCCCATTATTGTTTCTCCCATACTTTCTAAATTTATAGTTTTAGTGCGATAATAACCAATTATTATCGTTAAAATTGTTGTTATTATCACTGTTACTAGAATAAGTAATATTGTTGCTATGTACTTTGCTCTTACACTATTCTTTCTTCCATCTGGTAAAGAACAAACATAAGCGTCCCATTTATTATAACTATCATAACTAAATGTTGACAGCATTGTTACTATAGACATACACGGAAGTAAAAAAGCCAAACTCATTGATTCTTGAAATGCCATAACAATATACACAAATAATAAAATTAACCAAGTTTTAAAATTCCCTTTTAACATTAAGAAATCCTTTTTAAT
>CATKYP010000043.1 GCA_949840855.1 uncultured Bacilli bacterium
TAAGATAAATAATAATACTATATTATAATTGCCTGATTTAAAAATAATATAACGATATTTAACCATAATAAAAAACCAGTCCATTATGATACGAACCATGCTTAAAGATATTTTAAAAAAGAAAAAATCAAGGGCAATTAAGTTCAATATAAACCCTTGATTTCTATTTATATTATGCTTTACCTATTCTTAATACTTCAAATGAAACGTTTTTGTGTACTCCATAATTTATACGAGCCCATTCCTGACTCTCTACAACTAAATCAAAAACAAATCTTCGGCCTATTCCAATATTACTATCTCCTCTATCTAAAACAATGGCATTATAAATTCCGTCTAGAGGATCATTTATCTTAATCACAGAATAAAGATAGAAGTCATTTCTACTAGCCGCTATTATACGTACTCTACCATATTCTGGATCATTATAATACATTCCATTTGTATATATATTAAAACCACTAGCTGTCATTCCCCATTTTAATGGATCACTACTACAGCAATCTCTTCCATAAGCACTCATGCTTCCTGCAAATTTATATCCCACATAGGCTTGTTCACTTGTACCAACTATAACTGTATTTGTATTTCCTACATTAGTATCACTATCGTTTTTAGTTTCTAAGGAACTAACCTGTTCTACTGTCGTTGTTGTTGTTACTGATTCAGTCTTTTTTATGGCTGCTAACTTTATTTGCTCTTCTTTTTTTCTCTCTTCTTCTTGTTTTAGAGCTAGCATCCGTGCCTCTTCTTCTTTTTTTCTTTTTTCCTCCTCTTCTTCTTTTTTCTTATTACTTCTATCTATAAAAACTGTTGTATTAATCATCTTTAACGAGCTTTTGGTATCAGTCTCATAACAAATTTTTTCTTCTTCTTTTGCTAGAAAAAGAGTAGTTGGTATCAGAAGTAGAAGTAGTATATTTAATATACAAATAAATTTTTTCATAAGAAAATACCTCCTCATCTTCATTTTAACATGCCGATTAGGAGGTTACAATAAATGTAAATATATATCTTATGCTAATATGTAAAGTTATGTAAATTATCTAGCTTTCATTTCACAATCATAGCCATTTTTAATCATAGAGTTTTTTATATCATATATATCTTGCTCAAATTCATGTTCTGGATATGTTCCACCCGCTTCTGTAAATTTTGTTAAATTATTAGTATCAATAATATTATAAGTATAATTTTCTCTCATGGTACTTATGCTACTACTACTTGAGCAACTAACATCTATTCCAGATGTTTTTTCACTTATCTCTTCTATATTTTTACATTCTAAATACTTTTCGTTAATTATTTTCTTATCTTCACTTTCTGTTATTATATTAAAAGTTGACACTTGTAATTTTTTATTAGTGAATGAGAAGTTCATTTCATAAGTCGTTTCAGTATTATCTAATGATTTTGTCATAGAACAAGAAAGAGTACCATTAACTATTTCATTTGAGCCAGATGAAATTTTTCCTGTTTTTATTATTGATGATATATCTGGTAAAAATACAACAAAAGCAAGAACAAGAATGAAAAAGATTAGAAGCAAAAATACTTTTGTCTTACTTGGACCAATATTATCATCAAATGCTTCACTATTATTTGCTATTTGTTTTACTTGATTAGTATTTTCAGGTGTTACTACAGCACTAACACTTGGCTGTATTACTCCTTGTTGAGGAACTGTTTGATTTACTATATTTTGCTGATTATTTAATTGTGGATTAACATTGTTACTTACAGGACTATTTTGATTTATATTATTATTTTGAACTTGATTATTATTGGGGGTATTATTTGTATTATTATTCATAAAATTATCTCCTCTTATATTCTTAAACTATCTATTTTTTCTTGAAAATTATCTGATAATATAATATAACTACCACTAACTATCATATCTGCTTTTTTACAATAGTTAATTGTTTTATCATTTATTCCCCCATCAACATTTATTATTATATCTAATTTATATTCTTCTACTAAAGTCTTAGCTTCTTCAAGTTTTTTTTCTGTTTCTTTAATAAAAGCTTGTCCTCCTTCTCCTGGCTCTACACTCATAATTAGTATTTGCTTTATTAATGGTAAATAAGGTATAACTTCACTAAGTGATGTATTAGGACTAATAGCAAGACCAGGCTTTATTTCATAACTTTTAATTAACTCTAAATTTTCTTTAACATTATTACTTTCAATATGAATAGTTATATATTCAGTATTTAGACTAGCATAATCTCTTATGTAATTAGCAGAATCCTTAGTCATTAAATGAACATCTAACCTTTTTGAAGTATATTTATAAATATTTTTCATCTCACTAAAAGGCATTGTTTTATTTTTTACAAATTTTCCATCCATTATATCTAAATGAATAAAGTCTGTATCCGTTTCATCAAGTAATTTTAAATCTTTTGGAGGATTTTTACTACTTAAAAATGATGTGCTAATTAACATATAATCACCTACCTATAAATTTTAAATAATCTTCATATCTTTCTTTTAATATTTCATTATTTCTTACAGCTTCTTTTACTCTACATTCTACTTCATTTGTATGAGAACAATCTTTATATATACAAGGAAACTTTTTAAATTCAATAAAGCTATTTTTTATTTGCTCCTTATCTAAATTATTAAAATCTATTAATGAAAAACCTGGAGTATCTAGAACTTTCCCAGAAGATATTTCATACAAAGAAACTGTTCTTGTTGTATGTTTACCTCTTCCAAGATAGCGACTTACTTCTCCTACTTCAAGTGATAAATTCCCATCAATCTTATTTATAAGAGTAGATTTTCCCGCTCCAGTCTGTCCTGTAAAAACTGTTATTTCATCTTTTAACAATTCTTTTATTTTATCAATATTAGTATTAGATATTACAGTATATCCTAACTGCTCATAATATGAAAGAATACTTCTTACTTTTTCTAGTTTATCTTTTTCTACTAAGTCTTCCTTTGTTATACAAATAACTGGTTTAACATTATTTATATACAAAATTGTTAAAAATCGATCTAAAAGATTTAGAGAAAAATCTGGATTCTTAAGACTTGTAACTATAATAGCTTGAGTAATATTAGCAACTTTAGGTCGATTAAAAATATTAATTCTTGGTAAAATTTCTTCTATTACAAACTTTTCTTTAGAGAATTTACAAAAATCTCCTACTACTGGTGTAATGTTTTTATTTCTAAATATTCCTCTACATTTACAGGGAAAGGTCTCATTGTCACAACTTACGTAATGTAAATCACTAACTATTTTAACTATTTGACCTTTCATTACTTTTTTTCTTCCTTCTTGTATCCATCATCACATTTACCATCACTATTTAGACTTTTAGTATCATTTTCATCAGTCTCAGAAACACAATAATATTCCTTTTTATTTGAGTCTGTTGATGGTTTATCTTCTTTAATATCAGCTTTAGTACCTATATTAATTGTTACCTCATCGTTATTTTTAACAGTCGCTCCACTTGGTCTTGATTGACTTATTACCTTGTCAATTAAAGTTTTATCCGTAGTTTCTTGATATTCAATGTTTAGTGTTACACACATTTCATTTGCCCAAGCTGAAACTTCTTCTTGAGTTTGGCCAGAGAATTTAGGAAATGTTACAGCATTTAACATTCTAAGAGTAATTGAATCACCGCTTTTTACTTTAGAGCCACCTGCTAGTGATTGCCATATAATAGTATCCTGACCAATATATTTACAAGTCGAATTATCAGGATCAACTTTATCAACAGAAATTTTTATACCATAACTATCAAGAGTATCTGTTACTTCACTATAAGATTTACCAACATAATCATCTAATGTATACTTTTTTACCCCTAATGATTTATATATGGTTATCTTAGTTCCTGTTTTTAACGTTCTTCCTGGTTCAGGATCAGTTTTGACAACATAACCTTTTTTTATCTTTGAGTCATATACTGTTTTTATTTTAGTATCTACTTCAAATCCTTTTTCTTGTAAAGTTTTTTCTGCTTTACTAACAGTCATTTCACTAACATCTGGTACTCTAACTGATTTTGGAGCAGTTACTTTTGGTATTACAAAAATAATTACAGCAAATATTATAACTATTATACTAGCGATTATTGATAAAATTATAATTATTCTTTTGCTTTTTTTATCTCTAGTATCTTCTATTCTCTCAGCAATTTTCTCATTATCTTCTTCTAAAGTTTCCAATCTTTTAATAGATTTAGTGTTTTCCTCATGTTCAGGATACTCATAAACATATTTTTCTTCATTCATCCTATCATCATCTAAGACTGTTAGTAAGTCATCATGCATTATTCTAGAATCAGTATATCTATTTTTGGGATTTTTAGCAGTAGATTTTAAAATTACATTATAAACTGACATTGGAATAGCAGGATTGTCTTCATGGACATCAGGAATAGCTTCTTTCATTTGTTTTAAGGCAATTTCAACAGCATTATCACCCCTAAATGGCAATTCACCTGTTAATAATTCATAAAATATAATTCCCATTGAATAAATATCACTTTTAATAGTTGAACCTTTTCCAGCAGCTTGTTCTGGTGGCAAATAGTGAACTGATCCCATAACTGAATTAGTCTGCGTTAATTGAGTTGAATTAAGTGCCATAGCAATACCAAAATCGGTAATTTTTATTTGTCCATCGTCTTCAATCATTATATTTTGTGGTTTTAAATCTCTATGAATAATATAAGCATCATGAGCATGAGACATTCCATCTGTTAATTGAAGCATAATATCTATTGCCTCACTTAAAGTAAGACTCCCTCTTCTTTTTAATAACTGTTTTAAAGTTTGTCCCTCAATATATTCCATTACAATATAGTAAATACCATCATCTTCTCCAACATCATACATCTCAACTATATTAGGATGAGAAAGACTAGAAGCTGATAAAGCTTCTCTTTGAAAACGTCTTACGAATTTTTCATCACTTGATAGATCTCCTCTTAATATTTTTATGGCAACATTTCTATCTAAGATAGTATCATAACCTAAATATACATTAGCCATACCACCTTCTCCAATACTACGAATTACTTCGTATCTATCATTTATCTTTTGCCCCTTTGTTATCATTATTCTTCACCTTCTTCATTAAGTGTTAAGTAACATACTGATATATTATCAGTACCTCCTATATTATTGGCCTCACAAATTAACTTTGCAACTTTTTCTTCAATATTTTTATTCTCTAGTAATATTTCTTCAATAATATCCTTTTCTAGCATATTAGTTAATCCATCACTACAAAGAAGAATTGCAGTTATATCCATATCACAATCAAAAATATCTATTTCTATTGGATCATTAGCACCAAGTGCCTTCATAAGAACATTTTTCTTTGGATGCTCTTTTGCTTCTTCTTTAGTAAGCTCACCTGCACTAACTAATAAATTAACTAAAGTATGATCATATGTTACTTTATGAAGTTTTTCATCTTTCATAACATAGCCAGAACTATCTCCAATATTTCCAAATAGAATATAGTCCTTTGTAATAATTGCAAGCACAAGTGTCGCTCCCATTCCTTTACTTTCTGGATGAGTTTTTTCATGTTGAAATATTAAAGTGTTTATTTCGTCAACACTATTTCTAATCCAATCTACAGCATCTTTCTTATCCATATTCATAAACGTTTCTTTAAAATGTTTCCCTAAGTAATTGATTGTAATACTAGAAGCTACTTCTCCTGCTGAGTGCCCTCCCATACCATCACTTACTGCCATTAACACTTCATTATCATTATTTTTAGTAATAATCAAGCTATCTTCATTATGTTCTCGTACTTTTCCAGCATCTGTTAAATAATAAGCTTTCATAATTCCTCCTTTTTGCTCCTTAGTTGCCCACAAGCTGCACTGATTTTGGAACCAAATTCTCGTCTTATTGTTACCTCTATCTTATTTTTCTTTAGTATATCATAAAATTTCATTATTTTAAACATTTCACTTCTTTTAAAAGAGATATTTTCAGTTTCATTATAAGGAATTAAATTTACATAACAGTTTATTCCTTTTAAAAGATGTGCAAGACTCTGAGCATCAAGTTCACTATCATTAATACTATCTAACATAATATATTCAAAAGTTACTCTTCTATTAGTTTTTTCTATATATTTTTTTATTGAGTCTATTAATGCTTCTATTTGATATACTTTATTTATTGGCATTATTTTATCCCTTATCTCATTAGTTGGTGCATGAAGACTTATTGCTAAGTTTACCTGATATGGAAAATTCATAAATTCATATATTTTAGGAATGATGCCACAGGTTGATATAGTGATATGCCTACTACCTATTTTTAAACCAAAAGGACTGTTTATGATTCTTATAAAGTCTGTTACATTTTCATAATTATCAAAAGGTTCTCCTATTCCCATTACTACAACATGTGTTATTTTTTCATTTATATCTTCTTCTACTAATAAGATTTGAGTTACCATTTCATATACTTTTAATCCTCTTACTTTTTTTCTTCTACCAGATTCACAAAACTTGCAACCCATATTGCAACCAACTTCACTTGATATGCAAATACTTCTACCATAATCATGTCTCATCAATACAGCTTCTATATATTCATTATCTTCTAATTTGAATAAGTATTTATTAGTATCCTTATCTCTTTCAACAGTAACAAGTTCTAACTTATTTAAACTTAAATCTTCTTTTACTTTTATAATTACTTCCTTTTTGATATCTGTTATTTCATTATAACTATTAATTTTCTTTTCATATAGCCATTTATATAGTTGTTTTGCCTTAAAGCGTTTTTCATTAATGCTTTCAAAATATTCTTCTAGTTCTTCTAAGGTCATACCATAAACGTTCATATAATCACATCCATATAAAATATTATAAATTAATTTACAAAAAAAAGAAACCTATAATAAGATTAGAAAAATTAAATAAGATTTCATATAATTAAAAATTAAGA
>CATKYP010000044.1 GCA_949840855.1 uncultured Bacilli bacterium
GATATGTGTAGCGGAAGATGAGTGGATGGGGAAAATCGTAGAGGGTATTTGTTTATGAAAGGTTTGGTAAGCGTAATCATTCCTATGTATAATTCGTCAAAATATATACATTATTTTAATAATCCAGATATAATAAACTATAAAAATTTAATTATTAGTTAAGGAGCAAATATATATATGAATGAAGTAGAAATACTAAAAGAAAACTATGATAGAATGAGCTATTTAGAAAAGTCACAATATTTATCTAACTTAGCTGGATATATTAATATGCAACTAAAAACTGTAGTAAATGAAAATGATGCCTATGATTTCATTAAAGAAAATATAGATGAATTAGTAAATATACTATCTATTTATAAAAATGATATTGAACTTAGCAAATATATTCATAGGAACATAGCAGAAGTTATGGAGATAGCCCCAATGATACTCACATATGATGTAAGACTTTCTATGCTAATTACGATTCTTAATGAGTTAGAAAGTGATATTATAAAAGAGCTTCCAGAAAATATAAAATTAGCAAAATTATTTAACAAAATAGCTGGTAATAGTGAGAAAATAGCAAGTATAATCGGAGTAACATCTTCAGATTTTAATAATATAATTCAAAAGATGGGAGAGCATACTGATGAAATTGCTAAAACAATAGAGTTTTCAAAAATATTTAAATAAATAATCCTCAATTAACATTTTGCTGTAAAATACACTTCTTCTACCTATTATATTTCAAAAAATATGCTATAATAATAAAAGAATAAGAATAAAAAGGAATGGTTATATATATGGAAGAAAATATAAATGTCTTAATAAATAACAAAGAATATACTATAAAAAAAGGCAGTACTTTAAAAGAATTAAGCCGTCTAGTTCAAAAGGATTATAGATATCCAATATTGGTAGCTAAAGTAAACAACTCTCTAAAAGAGCTAACTTATGAAATAACAAAAAATAAAAAAATTGAGTTTCAAGATTTAACTATGTCATTTGGTAATAGAGCACATACAAGTGGACTAGTTTTTGTCTTAATAGTTGCTATTAAAGAACTTTTAGGTGATGACAAAAATATAAGAGTAGAACATTCACTAGATAAAGGTTTATATATAGAAACAAACTTTAAAATAAATGAAACCATGATAGAAAATATCAAAAATAAAATGACAGAAATAATAACAGAAGATAGAACGATAAAAAAAATAACAGTAGAAAAAGCTGATGCAATAAATTATTTCAAACAAATAAATGATTTATCAAAAGTCGGTATTATTAAATATAATAATAATTCATATATTACTTTATATAAATTAGGAGATTATTATAATAATTTCTACAATAAGATGCCAATATCTACTAAATATCTAAATTATTTTGAACTAACTTATGTTGATGAAAATGGTTTTATGCTACGCTTTCCTACAATTTTTTATAATGATAAAATTCCTAAATATATTCATCATAAAAATATGTTCAAAGTATTTAATGAATGTAAAGAATGGAATGCTCTAATGCATATGAATGATGCTCCAGACTTAAATAAAATTGTATCTGGTGGCAAAATAGATGAGCTAATAAGAATATGTGAAAACAAACAGAACAGTGAATTTTTAGATATTGCCAAAGAAATAGTTAAAAGAAAAGAAGCTAAAATAGTTTTAATGGCAGGTCCATCTTCATCTGGAAAAACAACAAGCTCTAAAAAATTATGTATGGCGTTAAAAACTTTAGGCAAAAATCCATCAACATTATCGATGGATGATTACTTTGTTGAAAGAGAAGAAACGCCTCTTGGAGAAAATGGTAAACCAGACTATGAATGCTTAGAAGCAATAGATTTAAAACTATTTGATGAACAAATTGAAAAGCTCTTAAAAGAAGAATTAGTAACAATTCCAACCTATAACTTTATAACTGGAAAAAAAGAATATAAAAAGGATTTAAAATTAACAGAAAATGATATACTAATAATAGAAGGAATTCATGGATTAGATGATAGAATTTTAACTAATATCAGTAAAGACAAAAAGTATAAAATTTATACATCTGCTTTAACAGAATTAAATGTTGATAACCATAACCGAGTATCTACTACAGATAATCGCCTATTAAGAAGAATAGTAAGAGATAATAAAACCAGGGGGCACAATGTAGAACATACACTAAATGGTTGGTTGTCAGTAAGAATTGGAGAAGAAAAATACATATTTCCATATCAAGACGAGGCAGATTATAATCTAAATACAGCCCTTCTTTATGAAATAGGAGTATTAAAAACTTATGTAGAGCCTCTTTTATATTCAATCGAACAAGATTCTCCAAATTATGCTGAAGCTAAAAGGCTACTAGATTTTCTTAAAAACTTTTTACCAATACCAGCAGATGCCATCCCTCAGGATTCTATTTTAAGAGAATTTATTGGAGGAAGTTGTTTTAAAGATTAAGAGGTGCTAAAATAAAAAATAAATATTAAATTAAAAGGAGACATAATTATGATAAAAGTAGCAATAAATGGTTTTGGAAGAATAGGACGTCTAGCTTTTAGACTAATGGAAGAAAATGAAGATTACGAAGTTGTAGCCATAAATGACTTAACAGATGCTGAACAACTTGCATATCTATTAAAATATGACACCAATCATAGAAATTATCGTATTGATGATATATCATTTAAGGATGACAATATAATAGTAGGAGATAGAAAAATAAAAGTCTTAAAAGAAACAGATCCTAGTAACTTACCTTGGAAAGATTTAGAAATTGACGTAGTATTTGAGTGTACTGGTCTATTTACTTCAGAAGAAAAAGCAATTGCTCATATAAATGCTGGTGCAAAACACGTAATAATATCAGCTCCAGCAAAAGGTAATGTAAAAACAATAGTATACAATGTTAATCATAAAGATTTAACAGGAGAAGAAAAAATAATTTCAGCAGCTAGTTGTACTACCAACTGTCTAGCACCAGTAGTAGATATAATTGATAAAACATTTGGTATCAAAAAAGGTTATATGACAACAGTTCATGCCTATACTAATGACCAAGCTACATTAGATATTGCACACAAAAAAGGTATTTATGCTCGTCGTGGTAGAGCTTGTGCAGAGAATATAGTTCCAGCATCAACTGGAGCAGCCAGTGCTATAGGTAAAGTTTGTCCTAATCTAGAAGGAAAGCTAGAAGGTATGGCTATGCGTGTACCAACATCAACTGGTTCAGTTATAGACTTAGTATTAGAACTAGATAAAAATACCACTAAAGAAGAACTTAATGAAACTTTAAAATCTAATCAAAATGAAAGTTTGAGATATACAGATGATCCAATAGTATCAAGTGATGTAATAGGTAGACGTTGTGCTTCTCTTGTAGATGGATTATCAACTAATGTTTTAGAAGTAAATAATAGTCAACTTGTAAAAATAGTGTCTTGGTATGATAACGAAATGAGCTACACTGCTCAAATGATAAGAACAGCAAAATACTTGATGCAGTTAAGTAAAAATAATGATTAGGAGCTTGCCTCCTTTTTTATATAAATACTAATTGACTTCCTTATAATATTAATCTAAAATACTAATATATTTTAGGAGATATATATGGAAAAAACAGACTTAAATGATTATTTAGAAGAAAAGATTGATATAACTAAGCTAAATGAGAATGATAAAAAAATTATCTTAGAAAGTGATAAATATTATATTAAGTTATTATTTGAGCAACTAGAACAAAAAGAAATGTATTTATTTTCTAAGCGTCCATATAAAGATATTAACAATAATGATAAAAATATAGAATTATATGAAAATTTTTTATATCACGGTATCAAAAAAGGTAATATTTATCTTCCAAATCCTTTAGATAGACTAAAAAGTATTTTTGATGATAAAATGATATTAGCAAATAAATATCAAAAAAGACCTGTAGAAGGTGGCAATATATGTAATGGAGAAAGTTATATATCACTAACTAGTATTAGAAAAAATATTAATGGTGCTCACAATTATACATATAATATATTCATAAAGCAAAATATTTCTCTTGTAATAAGACCTGAAGTAGATGCTATAAAAACGATTTGGACTAGTGAAGATATAGTTGAATATGCAAAAACTATAGAAAATGAAAAGCTAGTTAAAAATCGCTATAGTACATTAAGCTATGAATACCAAGTAAAAGATAAAATACCAATATCTATGGTAATAGCTTTAGGTTTTCCTTATAAATTTTATAGTTGCTATAATACTACTGAAAGTGTAAATAAATTATTAGATGAATTACTTAACTTAATGATAAAGTATCAAATCAATTTACCAATAGTAGATACATCTAATTATAATAAAATTTTAAAAAAGAAAAGGTAATATATTAAAAATAATATAAAAGCACTCAAATATAAAACTAAATGCAACTTTTTTAATTTTTACAAGTTATTGCAACTATATAATTATTTTTAGGTTGTATTTACTTTTTCAGTTCAGTTAATATAAGAAGCTTATAAAAATAAACTGTATAAGCTTTTTTTTTAATTATAAAAATGTTATACTTATCCTGTAATAAAGGAGAACATAAAAATGGTTAAGACATTAAAAGATATAGATATAGAGAATAAAAAAGTAATTATTAGATGTGATTTCAATGTACCAATAGAAAATAACCATATAATAGATGATAAAAGGATAATATCAAGCTTAGAAACAATAAATTATTGCTTATCGAAAAATTGTAAAATAATACTTATGTCTCATCTAGGAAGAATTAAAGAAGAAAATGACTTAAAAAAGAATGATTTACGTATTGTAGCAAAAAGATTATCAGAAGTACTTAAAATAGATTTTAAATTTATAAATAAAACAAGAGGCAAAGAATTAGAAGATGCCATAAATAAAATGAAACCTAAACAAATTATTTTAATGCAAAATACTAGATATGAAGATTTAATTGGAAAAAAGGAAAGCACAAATGATTCTGAATTATCATCATACTGGGCAAGTTTAGGAGATGTATTTATAAATGATGCTTTTGCAACAGCTCATAGAGCCCATGCTTCAAATATAGGAATAGCTAGTCATCTACCCAATGCTATAGGTTTCTTAGTAGAAAAAGAACTAGCCCACTTAGAAGAACTAAAATGTCCAGAAAAGCCATTTACGGTAATATTAGGAGGAAAAAAGGTATCAGATAAAATAGGTGTTATTGAAAACTTGATAACTAAAGTAGACTATTTATTAATAGGTGGAGGAATGGCTTTTACTTTTTTAAAGGCAGAAGGCTATAAAACAGGAATGTCAATAATTGATGATGAAAATATAGAATTCTGTAAAAAAATCCTGAAAAAATATGAAGATAAAATTATCTTACCAGTAGATGTGAGAGTTAATAAAGAATTTAAAAATGAAGGTACAATAAAACAAAGAGATATAACAGAAATAGATGATAACGAAATGGGATTAGACTTAGGTGAAAAGACAACAGCAAATTTTGAAAAAATTTTAAGTAAAAGCAAAACTGTATTTTGGAATGGACCTTTAGGAGTATATGAATTAGAAAACTTTAAAATAGCAACAGACAAAATATTAAATTATTTAGTAGATAATAATATAAAGACAATTTTAGGAGGAGGAGATATTGTTGCATCTGCTAAAAATGCAGGAGTAATTGACAAAATATATTATGCATCAACTGGTGGAGGAGCAACATTAGAATACTTAGAAGGAAAAGAATTACCAGGACTAGTAGAATAGGGGGATTGTTATGAGCAGTTTAAAAGATTTTAACATAATTAATCCATATAAGGAAAAAGATATAAAATACTTAAAGGATTACTGCTATAAATATAACCAACAAGAATTGTATAGAGAAATATCAAGCATAAAATATAAGATATCAGAAGAAGACTATAATGCTATAAAAGAAATAAGACCAGTGATAGAAGAATTATATTATCAGAAAAATGAAATACAAATTACTTCTTTAACTAAAGTAACTATTGCAAAGGATATAAAAAGTGCTCAAATAGAACTTTTTGCAACAGATTATAATATAAAAAATACAATAATAAATCTCTCACAATTAATATTGCAAAATAATAATATAGAAAATGTATATATATTTATAAATAGACAAGATAAAAGATTAATGCATAATCTAATAGAAAATGGATTTATAGCACTTATTTCAGAAGGAGAAAGCGAAGAATACATACCGTTTATGTTAGAAAAAGATTTGGAAAAGGAAAGCAGGATACATATCTAATGAGTATTTTAAAGAATATCAGAAAAAATGCATTTATTATTTTATTGATAACATTAATGGTAATGTATTTTGTATTAAAAAAAGATTTTAGTACAATAATAATGCATTTAAAAAGTATAGATCTAAAATATATTTTATTAGCCTTTATTTTATTTCTTATATATATAATAACTGGTAGCTATGCAATATATAAAACCGTAAATCAAAAGAACGATTTTACTTTAAAAGAATCAATCAAACACAAATTAATAGTACAATTCTTCAATGGAATAACTCCTTTTTCAACTGGTGGTCAACCAATGGAAATATATATGTTATCAAAGCATAATATAAGTATATCTAAAGCAACAAATTATATCCTTCAAAACTTTATATTTTATCAGATAGCACTAGTAATATTTGGACTTTTCGCGGTAATAATAAATAACTCATTTCAACTGTTTGAAAAATCTAAAATACTAGGAAATATAGTCTTAATAGGATTTATAATAAATACTATAGTAGCAATAGTTCTATTGTTTATAAGTTTTTCTAAAAAGGCAACTATAAATATAGTTAATATATTTATACAAATATTATCCAAAATTAACATAA
>CATKYP010000045.1 GCA_949840855.1 uncultured Bacilli bacterium
TTATGTAAAAAACTTTGAAGAAATAATAGATGATATGAGTCTAAATAATCATGAATTTAAGAATCAGTTAATAATGCTAAAAAGTTATATAGAAGTATCAGAAAATGAAAAGGCCTTACACATAATAAAAGATATTACTAAAGAACATTATAAAGAAGATAATAAAATACTATTAGCAGTAAAAAACTTACCAAAAGGTGGAATAAAAGGATTAGTATATTATAAAATAATGGTAGCAACAAATAATGAATTAAAAATAAGTGTTGATATAAGTAAAAGTGTAAAAAAAGACATCGAAAAGTTAGATATAGAAAAAACAAAAATTCTTTGTCAATTAATAGGAATATACTTAGACAATGCCATAGATGCATCCAAAGAATGTGATAATAAATTAATAGGAATAGAAATATATAAAATAGATGGGGACATAATATTTACATTTTCAAATAGTTTTAAAAATGGCAATATAAATATAAAAGATCTAGAGCAAAAAGGTTTTACAACAAAAGGAAAAGGGCACGGACAAGGATTATATTTAGCAAAAAAGATATTACATAAGAATAGTTGGATAAAAGCAAAAGCTAAAATAATAAATAATATGTATGTACAACAAATATCAATAAAAAAGACTAGATAAATTACTAGTCCTATTATATTGATATTAATCAATCATATTATCTAATGCTGTTGGTTCATCTAATAGAAAATGAACACATCCCATACTTGCGCTACCAACTGCAAGCATTGCTATAGCAGCCATAACTTTTGTTACTATTTTCATTTATAAATACCTCCTTTTTAATCTATTACTTAATATCACTGCCATGATATTTAAGCCTTATTATAATTCAAATAGTTTCTATAAGGTTGTCCAGATATTTTATATGTAATAGGACTGACCATAATACTTTCAATAAGTGCGGCACTAACAAGTATTATTGAAATACTATAATTTTTTAGAATGAAAGCAATTATTGTAAAGACACAAGCTGTAACTACTGTAATAGCTTTCCTAATTATTCTCTTCTTTTTATTAGGAAGAGGTCTTTTTTGTGTGTCAGCTGGAGCATAAAAGAAAAGATATATTATACTGAAACTTCCAATTATTAAAATCATATCTTTATTAAGATTCAATTTTAATAATAAATATGGTAACAGTACGAATGATATGATAGAACCGATTAGGCATTGCGAACTTTTACCAGCATGAAAACCAAAACCAGTAAATCTAATAATATTAAATAATATTAGCAATAATAAAATTTCCTTAAAAATACCTAAAAGAGCTGCTGTTAGAAATACGAAACCTATTTTAGTATAAGTTATATATAATGCTTCTAACCCATATCTTAATTTTGAAATATCACCTTCATCAATATTTTGATATTTAGAAATCAAATTAATAGAACTATTTAAAAATCTTTCTTTCATATCTACCAACCTCACTCGTTTATTATAACAATCTAAATATAAAATTTGTAAGAAAAGCAATAAACAGATAATGATGAGGATTAAAAAACAAAAATAAGTATAAAAAAGAGAAAAAATAGCAGAAAAAGGATTCAAAATAACAATTAGAGGAAAAGAGTTAAAAATTTTTCACATATTTGCTACAATGATAATGCGCACAAGCAAATATAAATGTCAGTAGACCCTAGTAATTAGGGTTACTGATAGTAGTTAGAAGGTGAGGTGTTAGTATGATTGGACGCGTAAAATGGTTCAACAATGAAAAGGGATATGGCTTCATAGAGTATAAGGAAGATGAAGATATATTTGTTCATTATTCCGCAATACATTCTGAAGGGTATAAAACCTTAAGCGAAGGGCAATATGTAGAATTTAAATTAATCAGCACAAACAAGGGATATCAAGCCCAAGAAGTCAATTTAGTGAAGGAACCAGCTATATCAAAATAGTGGTTCTTTCTTTTTTTATACTAAATAAATGTAAAAATATAGATTTAACAATAACAATCTGCTACAATATAAATAGGAGGATGATATTATGGAAATTATTATTAGAGGCGATAAAATACAAGTAACAGACTCTATGAAAGACTACATAAAGGAAAAGATTGAAAAGCTAGAAAAATTTCTAGATAATAGCGAATCAGTTCGCGCAAATATAGTAGTCAAAATTAGAAACGTTAATCAAATTGTAGAAATCACAATTCCTCTAAAGTCCTGTATCTTAAGAACAGAAGAAGTTCAAACAGACTTTTACAAAGCAGTGGATAAAGCAACGGATAAATTAGAAAGACAAATTAGAAAGAACAAAACAAAAATCTTGAAACATAATAAAGTAAAGAAAGATTTCGATATCGAAGAAATAGAAAGTGAAGAAACTGAAATTCCAATAGCTAAAAGAAAGAAAATACCAGTAAAACCAATGAGTGAAGAAGAAGCTGTTCTTCAAATGGAATTGTTAGATCATGATTTCTATATGTATATTGATAGCGAGACTAATAAACCATCAGTTGTTTATAAAAGAAAAAATGATGATTATGGTATAATAATGTCAGAATAATTGAAAGCAATTAAATTAATTAAAATATATAGAAGCCCTTTAAATTGAGCTTCTTTTTTGATAGAATAAATATTTAAGGAGAGATAAAAATGAATTTGTTAAGAAAATTATTTGATCATGAATATAAAGAACTTAAAAAATTTTCTAAAATAGCTAACGAAGTATTAGAATTAGATGAAGAGATGCAAGCATTAACAGATACTGAATTACAAGCAAAAACAGAAAAATTCAAGGAAGAATTAAAAGGCGGAAAAACCTTAGATGATATTTTAGTAGAAGCATTTGCCGTAGCAAGAGAAGCCTGTTTTAGAGTAATTGGAGAAAAGCCATATTATGTACAAATATTAGGTGCTTGTGCAATTCATTATGGAAATATTGCTGAAATGAAAACAGGAGAAGGAAAAACTTTAACTAGTGTACTTCCAGCCTATCTAAATGCATTAACAGGAGAAGGAGTACACGTAATTACAGTTAATGAATATCTTGCTAGTCGTGATGCTAATTGGATGGGTGGAATACACAGATTTTTAGGACTAACTGTAGGAGTTAATCTAAGAGAATTATCTACTAAAGAAAAACAAGCAGAATATAACTGTGACATACTATATTCTACTAACAATGAGATTGGCTTTGACTACTTAAGAGATAATATGGTAACTCATAAAGAGGAAAGGGTACAACGTCCACTAAATTTTGCAATTATTGATGAAGTTGACTCTGTTTTAATAGATGAAGCACGTACACCGCTAATTATATCTGGAGGAAGAATGAACAGTGCTAATCTATATATTGATGCAGATCACTTTGCTAAAAGTTTAAAAAAAGAGGAAGATTTTATTTATGATGAAAAAACAAAAAGCGTCAATCTAACTGATAAAGGTAGTGAAAAAGCAGAAAAAGTCTTTCATGTAAAAAATCTTTATGATATGGATAATGCTACTTTAGTACATTTTATTAATCAAGCATTACGCGCAAACTATTCTATGGCTAATGATGTTGATTATGTTGTAAAAGATGGTGAAATAGTAATAGTAGATCAATTTACTGGACGTTTGATGAAAGGCCGTGCCTATAGTGATGGATTACATCAAGCAATCGAAGCTAAAGAGGGTGTACAAATAAATGAAGAAACTAAAACATTAGCACAAATCACCTTCCAAAACTTATTTAGAATGTATAAAAAACTATCAGGAATGACAGGAACAGCAAAAACAGAAGAAGAAGAATTTAGAAATATCTATAATATGTATGTTATAGAAATTCCTACTAATAAAGAAATCGAAAGAATTGATGCTGCAGACCTAGTATATGCTACAAAAGGAGCTAAATACCAAGCAATTATTGAGTTCGTAAAAGAAAAATATAAACAAGGTCAACCTGTATTAATAGGTACAATTGCAATAGAAACTAGTGAATTAATAAGTAGTATGCTAAAACAAGCTAAAATTCCACACGAAGTACTTAATGCAAAAAATCACGAACGTGAAGCAGAAATTATTTCTAAAATAGGACTTCATAAATCAGTAACTATTGCTACCAATATGGCAGGCCGTGGAACAGATATCAAATTGTCAGAAGAAATAAGAAACTTAGGAGGATTATGTGTAATAGGAACAGAACGTCATGAATCTCGTCGTATAGATAATCAGTTAAGAGGTCGTTCTGGACGTCAAGGAGATCCTGGATATACTCAATTCTTTGTTTCTATGGAAGATGAACTAATGGTAAGATTTGGTTCTGATAGAATTAAAGTAATGATGCAAACCCTTGGTATTGGAGAGCAAGCTATTAGAAGTAAAACAATCACTAAATCAATTGGAACTGCCCAAGCACGTGTTGAAGGAAATAACTTTGATGTAAGAAAACAATTATTACAATATGATGATGTAATAAATAGTCAAAGAGAGATAATTTATGATAGAAGAAATAATATTCTAGATAATGAT
This sequence comes from uncultured Bacilli bacterium, assembly GCA_949840855.1. Taxonomy (GTDB): domain Bacteria; phylum Bacillota_I; class Bacilli_A; order RF39; family UBA660; genus UBA2730. Next base: position 4,476 of record CATKYP010000045.1, read on the forward strand.
TCAATTCACACAGAAACTTTAGAGACTTTTAGACATTATATAGAAGATTTGGTAAATTCTCATTATGTAATCGATAATGAACTAAATGATGATGATTTTACTGAAATAGTAGAGTTTGCAAACGAAAATTTATTAAAAAATGATATTAAGAAATCTTCAATTAATAAATTAGAAAAAGAAGAAGTTATAGACACACTTTATAAGAAATTAATAGAAGAATATGAAGAAAAATTAAAAGAAATCCCAACAGAAGTAAAAGATGAGTTTGAAAAGGCATTAACTCTTCAAGTTATAGACAATTATTGGATGGAACACATTAATACAATGTCTCATTTAAGAGAAGGAATATATTTAAGAGGATATGGTCAAGAAGATCCACTACATGCATATACTGTTGAAGGATTTGATATGTTTGATAATATGCTAGCAAAAATAGATAAGGATGTAACTGTCTTTTTATCAAAAGCTGAAATACATAAAAGTCAAAATATTGAAAGAAAATCCGTAAAAAAGGAAAAACTAATGACTAATGAAATAAAAGAAGATACAAAAAAATCCCCTAAAAAAAGTGAAAAAATAGGTAGAAACGATAAATGTCCTTGTGGCTCAGGTAAGAAATATAAGCAATGCTGTGGTAAATAGTCTTAAAACCCTTTATTTATAAGGGTTTGAGAAAAAGCAAAAATTAAAAAAAGACTATAAATCACATAAAAATTATAGAAAATACCTCATTTTGTCCTCGTTTTAAAAAAAATGAGGACAAGAACCTCAAAAATCCCTTTAAAATCAAGGGTTTATGAATGAGGACAAAAATGAGGTATAAATTTATAGATGTCAACATTTCCTAATTGTTGGCATTTTTTGTCTTTATAAATAACTTTGTAAGAGATGTTGAAGTTATGGTAAAAGTACAAATTAAAAAAAGAGGGAAGTATTATCAATATACGTTTGAAATAGCTCCTCAAGACGGAAAAAGGAAGTGGATAACAAAGTCTGGTTTTAAAACAAAACCAGAAGCAGAGCGGGAAGGATTAAAAGCACTTAGTGAGTATTTAGAAACAGGTCATAGTTTTAAACCATCAGAAATTTCATATAGTGATTATTTAGATTATTGGATGGAGGAATATTGTTATATAAATTTAAAGCACCGTACTATTGAAACATATAAGTATATAATAAAAAATCATTTAAAACCTAGATTAGGGTTTTATAGAATATCACAAATAACAACAGCAACAATACAAGAAGCAATAAATGATATATATGTCGAAAGAGGTTTTGCAAAAAGTTATATGAAAAGTATACTTAAAGTTATAAAATCTTCTTTTGATTATGCGGCAGAAATAGTAAATTTTATAAAATATGATCCTTCTATAAAAGTTAAAGTTCCAAAGTATGATGAACCTGAAGGAGATTCAGTACATATTTTTACTAAGGAAGAAATAGACTTAATATTTAATAGTGTTAAGAATAATCATTGCGTTTATTATGCGTTTTTAACTGCATATCATACAGGACTTCGTATATCTGAAGTGTTTGGACTAACTTGGGAAGACATAGATTTAGAAAATAAAAAGATTCATATTAGAAGAAATATTGTTAAAAAAAATCAAGCAGGTGGTACTAAAAAAAGACATATAAGTGGAAATTCTACTACAGTATGGTATTATGGTACATGTAAAACAGTCAATAGTTATAGAACAATAGATATAGGAGATACACTTGTAACTGCTCTAAAGAAATATAAAGAGGAACAAGAAAAATTTAAAGAAATGTATGGAGATATGTACATGAAGCATTATAAGAAAATAGTAGAAAATCCATATACCAAAAAACCAGAGACAAAAATAGTTAATGCCTATGCAGAAATTGATGTTGCTTTACCAGAAGCACATTTGGTGTTTTTAAAAGATAATGGTATATTTGAAGGAACAGATAGTTGTAAACACGCATTTAAAGTTATTCACTATCAATTAGGAATACAAGGTAGGTTTCACGATTTTAGAGATACTCACGCAACAAGGCTGATAGAAGCGGGTGCAGATATAAAGGCTGTATCAAAAAGATTAGGACATAGTACAGTAGAATTTACTTATAATATTTATGTAAGAGTTACTACTAAAATGGAAGAAGAAATAGTAAATAAATTTGAAGAATTTTTAGCAGCATAATTTTAAAATAGAAAAGGAGAAAGGTTATGCTGCTAAAAATTCTTCAAATTT
>CATKYP010000046.1 GCA_949840855.1 uncultured Bacilli bacterium
GTTTTTTTGTTTTCCACTTTTTTGTGGCTTTTTTTGTTTTGTTTTTTTAATAGATATGATATATTTTATTTAGATATAATTCAGGAGATTTAAAATATGAAAATTACTATGCTTGGAAATTGTTCCATGGAGGAGAGAGAAAAAGTAATACAGGTGGTTGCTACAGCTGGTAAGTTATCTAGAGCTGACGGAACTGTTACAGAGGTGTTTGACTCTAGAAATGATTATGAGAAAAATGTTAGATTAATCCAAAGTATTTTAAAAAGTGGTCATAGGTCAATAGCAGAACACGATTATTTAGTATTTGGATTTGAAAATGTTACACCAATAGTTGAACAGACTATGATAAATCATAGATTGGCTTCATTTACAGTAAAGTCTAGAAGAAATGTTGATTTTAGAAATGTTGGATTTTATACTCCAGATTTTAGAAATAAAAATGGGAAAGTTTTAGTTAATAATGAGGCATTACAGTTTCTTTATAATAAGAGTATGAACGAGTTATTTAGTAAATATGGGGATTTAGTTGATATGGGTTTACCAATTGAGGATTGCCGTTATATATTGCCTTATTCCTATCATAGTAATTTTATTATGGAATGTAATGCTAATGAACTTTTTAAGATTACTGGTGATTTATTATATGGAAAAGAGTCTAATATTACAGAATTAAATGAATTAGGACTTATATTTTCTGATATTATCAAAGATAGGGTACCTTATTTAGTAGAATCTTTAGAAATGGAAAAGAAAAAGGAATATTATAAAGATAAGCTTAGTTTTTTAGATGAGGAGATAACTAAAAGTGGTATAAAAGGTAATAGTAAGTTGCTTTCTCGTGCTAAAATGATAGGGTATACCAATTATCCAGATTTTACTATATTATGTCATATTATTAAAAGAAGGAAGAGAGTTAGTCTTTATGAAGCTCAGGAAATACTTTTTAAATTAATTGATAATAATCCTGATATAGTTAGAGAGATGATGCAGGGATTAATTCATAGTAAAAGACAAAGAGAACTTGAACAGGCTAATTTTACATTTGAAATGCCTATATCTTTAGCCGTTCTTACTCATATTACAAGACATAGAATGCAGTCTTTAGAAGTGCCCGATTTTGCTCCTATATGGAATTTAGATAATTATATAGTTCCTGATAGTATAAAAAGTACTTGTAATGAACAGTATGCCAAAATATTTTCTAATAATAAAAAGTTAGTTGAGTTTTTTAAGAGGAAGGGTGTTAGAGATGAAGATTTAATTTATTTCTATTTATCTGGTAATGCTTGCAATATATCTACCACAATGAATGCTAGAACATTAGAATGGATTAGTAGAATGAGATGTTGTAATAAAGCCCAATGTGAAATAAGAAATTTAATTAATGATTGTATTACACAAGTTAGAGAAGTAGCTCCTTTAATTTCTGAGGGATTAGGATCGACTTGTAGGATAGAAGGATATTGTCCTGAAGGAACTGATAGTTGTAAAAATAGAGGACTAGTTGTTAAGAAAAAGGTTAAATAAAAAGATGAGTTGTAGTCATCTTTTATTGTGTATTATTATTTGAATTGTTTGAAGTTACGTTTTGAAGTAATTTTTCTTTATAGTTTTCATATAAACTTTTTACTTTAGAATCCTTGAATTTTATTTTTTCATCTCTATAACTTATTAGTGAATTATAGTAAAGTGTTGTGTCATTAGCCATTTTTTCTTCTGCAATAGTATTTTTAATACTATCTTTTTTACTATCTAGAGAAGGTTTATCTTTTTCATCTACCTTTAATATTATTTCATAACCATATTCTGTTTTTACTGGTTCTTTTGTGTATTCTCCTTTAGCAAGTTGAGCAGTGGCATTAATGAATTCCTCACTATAATTATCGTCTTTATTGAAAAAACCTAAATCTCCACCTTTATTGGCAGTAGCCTTGTCACTAGAATATTTTTTTGCAAGTTTAGTAAATGTTTCCCCATTATTTAATTTTTTAATTACTTCTTTAGCCTTTTCTAAAGCTTTAGCTTCTTTATTGGCTTTTTCTTCATCACTATCATCATCTTTAGCATTGGATTTTATTAGAATATGACTTGCTTTTACATCTCCAATAATATTTTGATTGTAGTAATCTTCTATTTCTTTATCTGTTATATTATTTTTTTTGATATAGTCTTGTGCTGCTTGTCCTCTTTTGTATTCAAGGGATAAGATTTCTCTAAATTCCTGTTCAGTTGAGACACCATAGTATGTCTGAATAACTTGTTTGAAAGTTTGTTCATCTTTATAATTTTCTTTTAATTGATTTATCTGATTATCGATTGATTCTTTCTCTTTATCTGTTGTTTTATATGTTGTATCTAATAAGATATGGTCTATTTTATCTACTAGAATATTCATTGCATATTTTTCCTTTAAATCACTATAAAGATTTTCGGCTGTTATTTTAGTTTTATTAGCTTTTACTACAACTTCTTCTCCATTTTTTAATGTTGCTGTTTGATTAAAATACATTACTATACTTGCAATTAGTGCTACTGTTAATATTATGATAATACTATATAACACTTTTATGTTTTTCATATTTTTCCCTCCTAAACAATTTTTATAATATCAAAAAATAAGTTATAGTGCAAATATATAGTGAAAAATATTAAAAAAATGATATAAGATTTATCACATTTTTAAATATTCACCATAAAATAGAAGTGAATACCAAAAAAAAGGAGGAATTTTTATGGGTAACAACTATGTATCATCATCTGCTATTATATTAGTATTATTTATTTTATTAATAATCATTCTTGGTGCATGTATCTAATTTAAGGAGGTGTCTTATGTCTTGTAATGAACATACATCTACTAGTTGTTCAAATAATAATAACAACAGTAGAGGTGGAAATGGATTTGTAATCCTAATAGTTTTATATATTTTACTTGCAATTATTTTAGGAGCAGGTTGTTCAAGAAATAGTTGCTATTATTAAGAGTATTAGCATTGAGGGTATTTATGTATAATACTCTTTTTTTTGAGAAAAATATATTTAGGTGATTAGATGCTTTATTATGTTAACATATTTTATTTTTATGCAGTATTAGGTTTTTTTTTAGAACTATTTTTAAAGACATTTGTATTTAAATCAATGAATAGCGGAATACTTTATGGTCCTTGGCTTCCTGTTTATGGTTTTGGAAGTGTAATTATTATTTCAATGGAAAAATTTATTTTTAAATTTAGAAAAATCCCTAAATTATTTAGAGTATTATTTGTTTTTCTTTCTCTTACTTTCAGTCTTTCTGTTATAGAATATTTAGGTGGAATATTAATAGAAAAAGTATTTCATAGGACTTTTTGGGATTATAGTGGTATGAAATTTAATGTAGGAAAGTATGCTTCTCTTGAGATGGCTCTTGTATGGGGAGTTGGAAGTCTTCTAATTATTTATATTATTAATCCGTTTATAGAAAAGTATATTAAAAAAATACCAGTATTTGTTACAATATTAGTATCTATTTTCTTTATAATTGACTTTATTTTTACATTTTTTATTTAGTTAGAATGTTATAAATTTCATCTATATTTTTTAAAATTGATTTGTCACTTGTAAACTGTAAATGATCTTCTTCATATCTTGGAGTTATATGAATATGAAAGTGTTTTACTTCTTGCCCAGTTCCATTATTTTGTGAAATAGTTAACCCTGTAGCATTTAATTTTTTTATTAGTATTGGGTAAATCTTATCTTTTATTATTTCTAAAATATAGTTTAGAGTATTATTATCAATAGTAAAAAGATTTTCTGTATGTTTTTTTGGAATAATTAATAAATCTCCATTTGTATTTGGATTTATATCTAAAAAGACTTTAACTCTTTCATCTTCATAAATTGTTTTAGAAGGAATTTCTTCTTTTATTATTTTACAAAATATACATTCTTCCATAAATTTCTCCTTTAATTTAAATATTTTAGTTTTATATTGTATCTTTGTAGTAGTTCTTGATTGTTACTGATAATTGTTTGGACTACTTCATCAATACTAGTTAGTATTATATCATTATCTATGATTAAATTCATACTCTTTGTTATATTTTGCGCATTGTTTAAAGTAATGTTATAGTTTTTTGGTTTTAAATTTAATGATGTTGTATATGATATGATATTTGTTAAGATTACTTTTAATTCATTGATATGTTGGTATGATTCTTCTATGTTAATTGTATATATTGGTAAATCATATATTTTATTTAATAGCTTTTCTCTTACAGAAGATGTACAGTTATTTAACTTTGTATTATAGGAAATCGTATAGCTTTTATATGGTATCTTTTTATTTGTTGTAACTTCTTTTAGTTTATTATTCATTATATTTGTTATATAAGTATTTAAGGTATTGCCTTCTAGATAATCTTTTTTATATGTATCAGTTATTTTTTTATTTTTATATGTTACTGTGAAATACAGATGCTTGTTTGAAGTGTTTTCTATTTTTAATAAGTATGAGTTGTTTTTTCTTATTATTTTGTTATATTTAAAATTTTTTATTTCATCTTGATATTTTTCTTCTAAGTAAGAAGTTATATTTTTTTTTATTTTGGGTATTAGAAAATCTTTTTTCTTTTCTGTTATTATTATTAATCCTAGTAAAAGTATTACTAGCATATAAAACATCCCCATATATAATGTTAGCTTACTTTGTTTTTCCATACATATTTCCTCTCTTTTATTCATATATATAATTGTAGTCTATAGTAGCTGTGCAATATATTAATTGTATCTTATTATAATTAATATGCAAAGTAGATTTTACTATAAAAGTAAAAAAAGCATAAAAAAATGTTTACTCAAAAATTTAAATATGATATTATGTAGATAATAGGTGGTGGCTAAGATGACAGAAAGTCAAAATAATAATGAACTAAAAATTATAAAAGCAAGAGTAGAGCAGGATAAGTATGCTGCTGTGGAGTTAAAGATAATAAAAGCTAATGGTACAACAGTTTTAAAAGATTTATATATAGAAAAGGAATTGGAAAATGGTTCCTTATTTGTTGCTAGTGATAATGTACTTGTTACATTACATAGAACATTAAAACCAGGAATGGTTCCTAATTTTGAGCTTATTACAAAGAGTGGAGAAATTATGCTTCAACCACTATATAAAGAAATAAGACCTATTGATAATAATATGCTTATTGCTATTAAAGCTGTTCCTGAAATGATAAGTGTTAAAAATAATCAAACTTTAAGAATGGATGCTAATAAGGTACAAGAAATAGCTCAAGATAGTAAAAATATAAAGGATCAAATGACTAGTACTATGAAAGGTGTAAACCCAACTTATCAAGGTGAGTTGAGCTTTCTATATGAAGATGCTTATGAAGAAGCAAGTTTATGTCGTATTGTAAAAGATGGTGAAAGAGATATTCTTCAAGTTGTTGCTGAAAAAGTTAGTTTTATAGCAACTGATGGTATTTATATGTATACTCATAGTAATATAGTACCAGATCTTACTAAAAGTGAAAAAATTGACAATGGTGTAGTAGAAAATAATGCTACTACAAATATTGATATTAATAGTAATAATGTTTATTCTCAAAAGATAGATGATGATATAACAAAAGCGAATGAAGTAGTTAATAAGCCTTCTATTGTTAATAATGAGTCTTCTGTTGTTTCTAGTAATATAAATAGTGTATCTAACAGTAATACAATACATAATCCTACTATTAATAATACTGTTGGTTCTGAATTTAGTACTCCTGTTTCTGCTGTTTCTAATTTAAATGTGGCAACTACTTCTACTATGATGCCTACGTCTTTACCAGAAATAGAAGATAAATCTAATATTTTGGAAGGTGTAAAGAAAGAAGAATCTACAATAGAAACTAGTGAATTTAAAAATTCATCTTCATTGGATTCAACTTTAGTTCATAGTGCTAATATAGATAGAGTGGAACTACCAAAAGAAAAGGAAATAACTAAAGAAGTTGAGGATAAAGTAAGTAATATAGATGATAATGATAATATAGTTTATTCTAAAAGTTTATTTGATTTAGAGGGGTCTAAGGATGATAATTTAATTGAGCAATCAATTTCTTCTGATATTCCAAGTGTTGATTCTCATATATTTGATGATTTCTTTGGAATTAGCGATAGTGATGATTCTAGTAGCAGTGATACTATCTATAATAGTAATGATGATCGTTATGAGCAATTAAGTGATATGATTTCTAGAGTTATTAGTAAAGATAAGACTGAGAAAGCTAGAATTAGAAATTATGAAGAAAAAATAAAAGATTTAGAAACTAAAATTAGTAAAGTTACAGCTGAAGTAGAATCTAAAACTAAAAAGGTTAATATTTTAATAAATCAAAATCGTCAATTAGGGGATGATAATAGGGCTCTTAAAAATAGGGTTAATGGCCTTGAAAGTAAAACTTCTAGATTAGAAGAAGAAAATAGAAAGTATCTATCAGAGAATGAAAAATTAAAAGCTGAGGCTAAGAGTAGAGAAAATAAACTTTCTGCAATGATTTCTTCTGTATCAGAATTACTTGGAAGTTATCGTGATGTGGATAGTAGTTATACTAAGAGAAAAGCTGCATAATAATATAGTTTTTCTGTTTAAAAGAGCAATTTCTAAAGAAGAGATTGTTTTTTTTCATTGTTTTTTAGTAAATGTTAATGTAATATAAAT
>CATKYP010000047.1 GCA_949840855.1 uncultured Bacilli bacterium
AAAATATAGAATAATAATTAAAAAGTATAATTAAAATTGACACTTGCAATAAATATAGGTATATGATATATTTAAACTGTAAATAATAATAGTGCTAGAGGATGCGATACTAGCAAAATATAAAACCACTGATTTGACGATACGGGAATATCAATGTCTATTCTGTGTTGAATACCCAAACCTGTTTGGGGATCCTAATGATAGACTAGATGTACCCACCTGTGTGTACAGGTTTTATCGTTATGCCAAGACCGCTCCTCTGGCATTTTTTTTGCATTCAAATAATTAATATGTTAAAATAACAAATAGTGGGTGATAACTTATGGTAATAATACCAATAATTAATAACAATAAAATAAAACAAGTAAAAATAGAACTTGTAGATGTATATAAGACAGGAAAAGAAATAAATTCCAACAATATAGAAGAGAGTGATATTATAATTGGTTCATCATCATTTAAAGCTTCTAGATTTAATATAAAAAATCAACCTTTAAGTTCTATACTAGAATTTATTAGAACCTCATATATAAATAATACTAGTTCTACTCTAATTTCAACTAAATATTATAATAGTGAGCATAATTATGATCTATATCAAATAAATCCACCATTAAAAAGTATAACTTCTGGTCTAGATAATTTATATGCTAGTATAATACTAGATTTAAAAAATCGTATACCAGATGCTATAAAAGGAAAATATATTGATTTAGAAAAACTAAATCTAACAAGTCATATTACAGATGAAAAGTTAGAATTACTTCAAATAATTGCATCAAATTTGCAAAATAATGAATCAAAAAAAGACTATCAAAAAATGTTACAAGAAAATGGTTTAGAAGATCTTATAGAAACTTTGAAGTTTATGAAATTATTTTATTGCGAAATTATCCCAAGTGCCAGTATTGATATAGATAACTACAAAAAAGTTCTAGAATCAATGAATAAAGTTAACACAAAAGAAGCTAAAGATCTAAAAAAACTTTATACTATGGCAAAAAATAACGAAAAAGCTTATTATAAGTTATCTAAACTATATAATATAGTATATAACGAACCATTACATTGGATACATAGCAGTAAAGAAAAAACAAAAGTTAAACAGACAGATGAAATAAGGAAAATAGCATAATGAATGAAAGATTTCAAAGATTAGAGTTATTAATAGGAAAAGAAAATGTAAATCTTCTTTCTAAAAAGTGCGTTTTAGTACTAGGTATAGGAGGAGTAGGGTGCTATGTAGCAGAATCTCTTGTAAGAAGTGGTATAGGAAATATTATAATTGTAGATCATGACAAAATAGATACAACTAATATTAATAGACAGTTAATCGCTCTTACATCAACGATAGGCAAGAAAAAAGTAGATGTACTTGAAAGTAGAATAAAAGAAATAAATCCAAACTGTAATGTAATAAAAATAGATAAATATATAGATGAAAATAATTATTTAGAATTGTTTCTAAATAAAATAGATTTTTTAGCTGACTGCTGCGATTCAATAAAAACTAAGAAAAGTATAATTAAATATGCGTTATATAATGATATAAATATAATTTCAAGTATGGGAACAGGAAATAGAATGGATCCTAGCAAACTAGAAATAATTGACATAAAAAAAACTAGTATAGATCCACTTGCTAGAATAATTAGAAAATACTTAAAAGATGAAGGAATAAATAAAAAATTAGCAGTGTTATGTAGTACAGAATTACCAAAAAAAATAGAAGGAAATAATATTTCTTCTAACTCATTTGTACCACCTAGTGCAGGACTTTTAATGGCAAGTTATATAATTAAGGAACTTATAAAATAATTAGTTCCTTTAAAAATGTCTATATAAGCTTAAAACTTTACCCAAAATTATAATGTTTTTAACAATTATTGGTTTAGCTGTATCAGACTCTAAATGAATAAAACCATCTTTCCTATAAAATCTCTTAATAAGCATTTTTCCATCAGGTGCTAAAGCAACTACTATACTATTATCCACTATTTTATCTACTTTCTCTATTACTAATAGATCATTATCATTAATGCCAACTGACTTCATATCCTGATCAATAACCTTTAACACAAATATATCCGTTTTATCATCAGTCATATTCAACGATATTTTAAAATACTCACTAGGAATGTCTAACTCTTTAATCACATCCTTAACAAGCCCCATTTTTATAAAAGGAACTTCAATGAAGTTATTACTTTTATTTAAATATTCATTAGGAACAAGTAATTTTAGTGTTCTATTCTTTCTACCTTTTTCAATATAGCCTTTTTTTTCTAATTTAGTTAAATGAGTATGAATTGTTGCAGGGCTATTGGAGTCTGCTTCTTTTCCAATTTCTCTAACTGTTGGAGCATATCCATTTTCAGCAGTTAATTTTTTTATTATTTGTAAAATATCTTTTTGTCTTTCTGTTAATTTTTCCATATATTTACTACTCCTATAATAGATTTAGAATAGCATAAAAGTATACATACTGTCAAACTATTGTGATATCGTTATGTTATTGATAACATTTTAAAAATCTACGTAAAAATTCAACTACACTTAAAATTTAATTATACCTTTTATTTTCCATAAAACTTTTATATAATAAAAAAGAAAAGGTGATTAATTATGAAAAAAGTAATATTAGTAGATGGCAATAATTTATTATTTAGAAGTTATTTTGCTACCAGTTATAGTGGCTCTATTATGACAAATAGTAAAGGATTTCCAACTAATGCAGTATATAGTTTTACTACTATGATAAATAAAATACTAGAAGAAGAAAAACCAGAGTATATCCTAGTTGCATTTGATAAAGGAAAAACATTTAGACACAAAAAATATGATTTCTATAAAGCAGGAAGAAATGCTATGCCAGAGGAATTAAAATTACAATTTCCTAAAGCTAAAGAACTACTTGATGCGATGGGAATAAAACATTTTGAAATAGATAATTATGAAGCAGATGATATTATAGGAACACTTAGCAAAATAGTAGATAATGAAGATGAATTTGTGGCTACAATTATTAGTAGCGATAAAGACCTATTACAACTAATTAGTGACGAAGTAGATGTAAAACTTTTAAAAACAACAGGATTTGTCAGAATGGATAAAACTGAATTTATGAAGACCTATGGTGTTGAACCTATTGGTATGATAGATATAAAAGCTCTTATGGGGGACACTAGTGATAATATACCAGGAGTTAAAGGAATAGGTGAAAAAACAGCTATTAAGCTATTAAGTGAATATAAAAATATAGATAATATATATGAAAATATAGATAAAATATCAGGTAAAACTTATGATAAATTGGTAGAAGGTAAAAAAGATGCCTATATGAGTTATGAAATCGCGACAATTTATAGAGATGTACCGCTTGATTTTAGTCTATATGATTTAAAATATGAAGGAATAAACAAAGAAGCATTTACCGCTATATTAGAAGAGTTAGAATTTTCATCTCTCTTAAAAAAATATAATCTTAATAATTTGCAAACTAGTAAAAATAGCAATAATAGTACAGCTATAGAAAAAGAGATAAAAATAGTAGACTACAAGGAGTTCGATTTTAATAAAGAATTTAGTTATTATATAGAAGTAGATCCTAGAAACTATAGTAAAGGTGAGATTTTAGGTGTTAGTTTCTATAATAGAGACTCATCTTCATTTATATACAAAGAAAATTTAAAAGATATAAAAGCCATTTTCGAAAATAATACACCTAAATATACATATGATGTTAAGAAAAGTATAGTTTCCTTAGCTAAATTCAATATAAAAGTCGATAATGTTATATATGATGCAATGATTGGAGGTTATTTACTAGATTACGTAGTAAAAGATGATATAAGTTTTCTTGCTAAAAGTTTTAACTATGATATTGAAAACTATGATAATATGTTTGGTAGTATTAAAAGAAGAAAGAAAGTAGAAGAAAGTTTTCTAAAAGAACAATGTATTTTAAAAGCCCAATTTATATATGAAACAAGAGAACAGATTCTAAAAGAAATAGATGACAATAACGAAAGAAGTCTATTTTATGATATAGAAATGCCTCTTAGTCTAGTTCTAGCTGACATGGAGCTTGAAGGCATTAGAGTAGATAAAAATTCTCTAGATATATTAAGTTCTGAACTAAAAGAAAAATTAGATAATCTAGAACAAGATATATATAACGATGCTGGAATAGAATTTAATATCTCAAGTCCTAAACAACTAGCTAATGTTTTATTTACAATAATGGGTTTAGAATATCCAAAAAAGGCAAAAGTAGAGAATTATTCTACTAGTAAAGAAATACTTGATAAAATAATTGATCAAAGTCCTATCGTTACTAAAATATTAGAATATAGAAGACTAGCCAAAATCTATAATGGTTATGCTGAAGGATTAAAACCTGATATTAGAGATGATGGAAAAATTCATACAATATATACTCAAACATTAACGCGTACAGGACGACTTTCAAGTATTGAGCCAAACCTTCAAAATATTCCTATAAGAGATGAATACGGAAGACTAGTTAGAAAAGCATTTATTCCAGAAGAAGGATGCCTATTATTATCAAGTGATTACTCTCAAGTGGAATTAAGAGTTTTTGCCCATCTATCAGGAGTGGAACATTTAAAACAAGCTTTTATTGGTGATAAAGATATTCATACTAAAACTGCTAGTGATATTTATAAAATACCAGAAGAGGAAGTTACAAAAGATATGAGACGAACAGCAAAGGCAGTTAATTTTGGAATTTTATATGGAATTAGTAGCTTCGGGCTTAGTGAAGATTTAAAAATAGATATTGAAGATGCTAAGAGTTTCTTAAAGAATTACTTAAATGCTTATCCTGGTATAAAAGAGTATATGGAAAAGGAAAAATCTCTTGCCTATTATAATGGATACGTTACTACCATAATGAATAGAAAAAGAGTAATAAATGAGCTTAAAAGTAAAAATTATATGATTAGAAATCAGGGAGAAAGGATGGCCCTTAATACACCAATCCAAGGAAGTGCTGCTGACATTTTAAAAAAAGCAATGGTCGAACTTTATAATGAATTAAAATTAAGAAACTTAAAAAGTAAGATTCTTCTTCAAGTTCACGATGAACTTATCTTAAATGTTTATAAAGAAGAACTAGAAGAAGTAGAAAAATTAGTAAGAGATGTTATGGAAGAGGCTTATACATTATCTGTGCCATTAAAAGTTGATATAGAAACAGGTACAAATTGGTATGAAGCAAAGTAAGGAAGTGAAAATATGCCAGAGAAACCAGAAGTAATTACAGTTAGTAATGCTTTAAAAAAGAAAATACTAGGTAAAAAGATAACTAAAATAGATGTATATTGGAACAATATTATTGCAATGCCAAGTATTGAAGAGTTTAAAGAGAAATTAGTAGGTGAGGAGATCCTAAATATCACAACAAGAGGAAAATTTATTATTTTAACATTAACAAATTATAATATGCTTATTCATCTTAGAATGGAAGGAAAGTTTACTTTTAGAAATAATAGTGATGAGATAAATAAACATGAACATGTAATATTTACTTTAAGTGATAAAAGTGAAATGCGTTATCACGATGTTCGAAAATTTGGCAAAATCTATTTAGTAGAAAAAGAAAAACTATATACTGATACTCCGTTAAAGGATTTAGGATATGAGTTTGATTCAGAACAACTGACAAGCACATATTTACTAGAAAAATTTAAAAAGAAGAATAAATTTATTAAAACAGTCCTTCTTGACCAATCGATTATTGCAGGAATTGGCAATATATATGATGATGAGATTCTTTTTATGAGTAAGATTAATCCATATAGAAAAGCATCAGACTTAACATCAGTAGATTGTAAGAATATTATCAAAAATACTAAAATAGTTCTTGAAAAAGCAATTTCAATGGGAGGAACAACAATAAAAAGCTTTACATCAGAAGAAGGAGTACATGGTAAATTTCAAAATGAACTATTAGTACACGGTAAAAAGGATGAGCCTTGTCCAATTTGTAAAGAAAAGATATTAAAAGAAAAATTAGATGGTAGAGGAACATATTACTGCAAAAATTGCCAAAAGTAAAATTTAATAATATCAGAGATTATAAAGGAAACTTTAATATATATCGAAATAGTTGATACACTCCAGACATAAGAGAGGAGTTTCAAAATGCTATGTAGTAGAAAGTAGTATAGTATATCAGCCTAATGGGAAAAATAAAATAATTCATAAAGTAGTGTTCCCTTTTAAAGATATTTCATGCTTGAGAACTTCACTTATGAATGGTGAAAAAGATATTGGTGAAGAAATGATTCTTTCGTATGATAGTTGGAGTTGCCTTTTATTTAAGAATGCAGATGAAGTTACAGATTTGTTTGATTCATATGAAGAAGCTAAAGATATTGCAGAAGAAAAGAACTAAGAATACAAACGTAACATAATATTTTAAGTATCTTCAAAAAACGAAAATAGGAAAGAAAAATTAGAAATATTAAGGAAGGATTTTAGACAAAGATTAGAATTATGCTATTTATTAGAAAAATTAGTATTAGAGGTGGATTTATGTCAAGTTTTTAGACACATTTTTTCGAACAAATTCATCGCATTTACTTTTATTCCAATTTCCTTTT
>CATKYP010000048.1 GCA_949840855.1 uncultured Bacilli bacterium
GAGTATGCTAGGGAATATATTGATAGTAGAGAAAAATTTCTTTTAGCTTATAAAAATAATAGAGATTATATTATTTTTACAGATAAGAGAATGCTTCTTTTTGATAGAGATACTTTGGGAGTATATTATAAGAAGATTCATATTTTTCCTTATACTTCAATTTCTTCTAGTGCTATTAATTTTAAACCAGGTAAAGTAGAATTATTATTTAGTCTAGATAGTGGGTATCAACTTCATATTAACTTTATTGATATGAATCATGATAAAAAAGAAAAGATAAAGTATGTTTATAGAATAATGATGAGTTTATGCTTGTGATTATTTTTTTATCCTTGTTCTGTATAGGTTTTGTCGACTTTTGTAATTTTTCTAGTTGACAAAAATATTTTTAGAAGCTTATAATTTTTTACAGAAGAGCGATTAAAAATTAGGAGGCTGATGGATAATGAAAAAAGATAAAGTATGGTATAAAAAAGCAAGTAATTGGTTATATATTTTGGCTTGCGTTATATTAGTTCCAATACTTATAGCTAATATTTATATTATGTTTCAGTCAAAGGCTGATAAAGATAAGGTTCCTAATGTATTTGGTTATAAACCATTTATCGTTCTTTCAGGTTCAATGGAAGTTGAAATACATAAAGGTGATTTGGTAATAACTAAAATGGTTAATCCTAAAACCTTAAAAAAGAAAGATATTATAGCTTTTAGAGATACTGAAGGTACTGTTACTACTCATAGAATTATTGACATAGTAAGTGAAGATGGAAAGAAATACTTTATTACTAAAGGTGATAATAATTCTGCACAAGACCAAAAGTTAGTTGAATTTAAGGATGTTGAAGGTTTATATGTTGGTAGAATACCAGGTGTTGGTTCAATTATGAATAGTTTATCAGAACCTACTACTATTGTTATATTGTTACTAGGAATCACTGTAATATTTGTATTAGGATTTATGATTTCAACAAAAAAACAACAAGAACTAGAATATTTGGAATTTAAGAGACAAAAAGAAGAGGAAGCAAAGAAAAAATTAAAAAAAGAAAATTCCAAAAAAAAGGAGTCTAATGAAGACTCATAGTAAATATTGGTAAACACCTTTTTGGGTTTACATATAGATAAAGAAGTAATTCTTCTTTTACAACATTGAAGGGAGGTGAGACAATGAAGAAGAGAAAAATAGTTCTTGCTGCATTAATTGCTGCTGTTTTAGTTAGTAGTTTTTCAGTAAGTGGAACTTATGCTAGATATGTATCAACTACTACAGGTGCTGATACTGCTAGAGTTGCTAAATGGGGATTTGATAAAGCAAATACAATTAGTATTGATTTATTTAAGAATTCTTATTTATCAAGTACTGGTAAAAACAATGCTGTAGTATCTGATAGTACTATTAGTGCTGCTAATAATAATATAGAAAAGGTAGTAGCTCCTGGAACTTCAGGTGTTGCTAAAATAGGATTACCTAAGTTTGCACCTGAAACTAATTATACTATAGCTTTTGCTGATAATAATTCTAAGGATATTACTAATGGTAAAATAGTATATTATGTTAAGGCTGTTGATTATGCTGATGGTACTAAATTTGAAGATGTTGGTTTTACTGAGGCAGATAAGTGCAATAGCATTAATGATGTAGCTGTAAAACTAAATAATATTTTATCTACAAAAGTATTTGCAGCAAATACAACTGATAATAGTAGTTATGTTGTAGGTTGGAAATGGGAATTAGGTGATTCAACTGATGTTGATGATGCAACTAATATTACTGATACTAAGTTAGGTAATGGACAATCTACTGGTGAACAAGGTAAAGTTGAATTAAAACTTAAGGTTACTTATGCTCAATCTGCAGATGATGCTAAATAAGATATTATTTATTTAGGAAGTTAATTTAACTTCCAAATAAGCCTATGATTAATACATAGGTTTATTTGAAAATTAAATTGCAAGAAAGGAGAAAGTATGAGAGATAATAAAAAGTACGAAGAAAGAAAGAAAGAGCAAGAGAGTGACAGAAGAAAACGTATAATTATTTATATTATAATAATTATTATCATTATACTTTCACTTCTTACTAGTTGTAGCTGTACTTCTAAGTTTTTTGGTAAAATTGGAGATATGTTTGGTAATGAAGGGGATTATATAATTGATGAGGATGATGGTGATTTAGAAATCATTCGTAACAAATATTTAAAATTTGATAAAGATAGTTTGGAGATCTCTTTAGGAGATAATAAGTCTAAAATTAGTTTTAGTTATAAAAATATAAAGCCAGATGAATTTACTTGTAAAACTAGTGATGCCAAGATTGCAACTTGTTATGTATCTGGCAATCACGTAGTAATAATTCCTAAGAAAAAGGGAAAAGTGAAAGTTATTTTGCAAACTAAATCTAATAATAAAATATATGAAGCAACAGCAAAGGTTGTGATTACTGATAATAATAGATATATTAAGTTATCTAGTACTAGTGGTACTATTAATCTGGCTAAGGAAAAGGAAAAAATTGTTTGTTATACACTAGTTGGTTTAAGTGGAAAAGTAAGTGCTGTTTCAAGTGATGATAGCATAGCTAAAGTTATTGTAGAAGATGGTTATTTAAAGGTAATTGGGTATAAGAAAGGTAAAGTTACAATAACAGTTTCCATTATTTATAATGGAAAAACTTATACAACATTATACACATTAGATGTAATTGATACAGGAAAAACTAATAATAATAATAAGGATGATAATAAAAATAATGGAAGTAGTGGAGGAAATAGTAGTAATAATAGTGGGGAAACTGGATCTACTGGAGGTGTAGATTCTAAAGATAGTGATAATTTACTTAAAAGTATTAAAGTAAGTTCTGATTCTACTATATTTGACTTATCACCAAAATTTAGTTCTAATGAATTTAAATATACTGTTAGAGTTGGAAGTGATATAGATTATGTAAATGTAGAAGCTTTAGCTAGAAGTAATAAGGCAACTATTAAGTATAATGGTGAGAGTGTTTCTTCTCTTGAAGATTTAGAATTAGAGTATGGTAAAAATACTGTTGTTATTACAGTTACAGCTGAAGATGGTTCTACAAAAGATTATGTCGTATACATAATTAAAGAAAGAGATGCAAGTGATTATTATTTATCAGTTGTTGGAAATAAGGATATAGAAATGCGTATCTCATCAGTAGATAAGAAGAATGGACCTTTAACTGGCGTACGAGAGTTTATTTTAAATACAAACTTATTTTCAGAAGATATTGAGGTTACTAATTTATCTAATAAAGAAGTGAAGATTTGTTCTAAAGTAGAAAATAATTGTGTTACTGTTAGTAGTGATAGTTCTTTAATTGATACGTTAATGTATGTTGGTAATAAAGAAGAGAATATACCTAATTATTTACCTTTTGAAATAACTGCAAGTGAGTCTGGAAAAGCAAAAATTCATATATCTGGTTCTTTTGGAAAAGAGAAAATAGAATTTGATATAAATGTCGATATAGTTAGAGAATATTATGTTGTACTTAATGCTCAAGATGGAGAGTTCTCTGACTCTTCTAAAGAACAGAGTCCTAAAATAGCAAAAGATGAAGTATTATATTTAAAAGATTATGATGAGCCTATAAAACTAGTTAATAATGATAAGTGTAGGTATTATAAATTTGTTGGATATAGTAAGACTCCAAATGGTAAGGTTGAGTTTACTACTACAGATGAGAGTAATAATAAAATTAGCAATATTGATAGTGATATGATATTATATGCAATATATGATGAAACTAAAACTTATCCTTTAGAAGATGAGAAGACAATTTGGTTAGTTGCAGATGGTACAGATTCGGGAGAGGTTCCATTATTTCATAATAAGAAATATTTTGAAAAATATGGTGAAGATAAAGTTATTTATCCAGGAGCTTATGGCTATTATGTTATGAAGTTTAAAAATACTACAACTGATACAATAACTCTTAAAGAATTGAATTTACAGGAAGAGACAATTTGTGTTACAGGTGGTTGCTTAAATATGGGCTACATTATAATGCATAGACCACAAGATAGTAGTAATGCTTCATATTATTATGGCGGAGAAAATAACTATAAAATATTAAATGAAGATGTTAATCCTAATGATATTAATTATAAAGGAAAAACTATCTCTCTCGGAAATGGTATAAAAGTTGAAAGCGGTAAAGAAGTAGCTATTTCTCTATTCTGGAAATGGGATGATAAAAATGATTCAGTTGATACATTAATTGGAAATCAAGCTGCGGATAGTAAATTTGATTCTAATATAAATGATGATTATAGCTTATATGTTAGTTTGAAGTATATTTCTGATAATAAGTGTCATACATCGAGTAGTAGTGATTAAAAATGAAAAAGTTAAAAAAATGGTTTATTAGAATTATAAAAATACTTCTTATTTTACTATTTGTGTATAATCTTTATAATTTTATATGTTTTAGAGTTTTAAAATATAAAGTAGTTCCAATTAATGGGTATGCTTTATTAGAAGTAGTATCTGGTTCTATGGAACCAACAATAAATATTGGAGATTTAATTGTTATAAATATTAAAGAGAAAAAATATAAAAAAAATGATATTATTACATTTTGTGATAAAGAAGGAAACTTTGTAACACATAGAATTATTTCTATTAGTGATAAGAATATAACAACTAAGGGTGATAATAACGAAGTTGAAGATGGAGTTATTTCTACTAAGAATATTGTTGGTAAGTATGTGTTTAAGATAAGTAGAGGAGGTATATTATTATCTTCTTTACGTAATCCACTAGTTATGATAATAATTTTTGTAATTGGTGGAACCATTTGTTTTATGATGAGTACTTCTATAACCTTTTCTACAGTGGGAAAAGATAGTGATTATCAAACATACTTAAAAAATGGCCATTTATTAGCTAGCAATGATGTGAAATATGAAGAAGATAAGTTAAAAGATATTAAAATAAGAAAGAAAAAATCTAATAAAAAGAAAAGGAAAAAGAGGGCAAAGAGAAAAAAACAAAGTAGGTGATTTTAAATGACGAGTTTGTTACAGAGTAAAGTATTTAAAAGGAATTTGATAAGATGGATAGGAATGTATGCTTGTATTATGATGTTTACGGTTACTATAGTTACCTATTCAAGATATGTTTCTAGGATATCAAGTAATGATAATGCACGTGTTGCAAGTTTTAATATAAAAGTACTTTATGATGATTCTTATAACTGCGTAGCTGAAATAGTTGATGGAAAATATAAAGTTTGTGAAGTTAATGAAGTTAGGCCCACTAGTGCTATTTCATATAATTTTACTGTTGATGCTACAAAACTTGAGGTTAGAACTCGTCTTTTCTTAGTTATTACAGTAGATCCTAGTACTATTAATCCTTTTAGTCCAGATTTTAAGTTTTATAGCCTTGAGAGATGGGATCCTGAATTAGGTTATTATGTTGAAGTTGATACTTCTGAATTTACTGTTGAAAATAATAAAATTAAGCTAGATTATATAATTGAACCTAGTAGTGCAATGAAAGCGAAGTATAGGGTAACTGTTAAATATAATGCTGATAAATTAGAAGATGATGGTGATGGAATTAAATATTATAGTGGTGAAGAAATAAAAGTAAATGATTTAGTAGCAGTTAGTTATATAGCAACACAGGAACCAAATAGTGGAAATGGAAGTGTATAATATGAATTTAGTTAATAATAATATAAAAATAATGATTTATACTTTATTGGTTTTAGGAATTATTGGTTTTGCAATATATCCTAGTTCGTATTCTAAATATTATGTTAATAAAGGAAATTATTTAAGATACAATTCTAGTTTTGTTTCTTTGGAAGCTAAAGAAAATGCTACTATGTTAATTGATGAAATTAATTCTAATGAAAAAAAAGCTGTATTAAATTTTACACTTTCTAGAAATGATAAGTTTTTTTCAGAAAATGATACATATACATTGATACTTCCTGATGGATGTAGTAGTAATTATAGTAATGGGCTTGATAATACTAATAATATTAGTTTTTTAGCAAATGATGGTAGAACATCTGCTGACGTTGTTGTTACTTGTGATGTAGAAAATGATAAAAATATAAAATATGATGATAACGATGATGCTTTTTTGGATGTTTTGATAAAAATTAATGAACAAGTAGGATCTGATGAATATTCATTTAGATATATACAGTATGTTTCAGAGGATAAGCCTTATGCTCCACTAAACAAGATTGATTTATCATCATCTGATAGTAATAATATTAATGAAGGTATTTCTCAAACTTTATCTATTAAAGAGTCTTTTCTTAATAATGTGTTAAATAATGATAAATATAATGAATATATGACTGAAATATCTAGTTATGTAAATAGTATAGATCTATCTAGTAGTGATTTTGATATATTAGGTGTTGATGAAGTTATTTATAATAATGACAGTAATGAGTATGAATTTGTTATTAATGATAACTTTATTGGTTATGCTCGTACATATTATGAGAATGTGGTAAATAATAATAGAAATATTATGATTTTTTCGACAGAAGATAGAGAATCTTTGAATAGTATATTTGAATATT
>CATKYP010000049.1 GCA_949840855.1 uncultured Bacilli bacterium
GTGATGGACAATGTTTATGATTTAAGAAATAGTGGTAGTATTCCTATTGCTGATTTTAGAATTTTTGATAGTATAGAAATGCTTAATGTTTCTGATTTTGTAATGGATAATGAAAATTTTATTTTGTCAATGTATAAAAAGTATATGAATCAAATTAATAGTATGGAAAATAAAGATATTATTTCCTTCTTAAAAGTAATTAAAAATATGGAGATAATTAATAATCATTCTCTGGAGCAAGATGATAGTTTTTTAACAGCCTTATATTTAGAAAGAATTGGAGAAAATAGTATTGATTATTTACTTTCAAATATTAATATGTCAAAAGAAATATTTACTAAAGGACATAAACTTTTATTAAAAGGAACGAAAAGTCAAAAATATTTTGATAAGGAATATAGAACAGATAATAAATCTTGTGTTGGTAATATTTTGCCTGATGGAAGTAGGAAAATTAATTATTTTGCTATTAATTACGAAGATATTGATGAAGCAATAGAGAGATTATTAAATTTTTATAATTCTGATATATTTGATGAGCACATGTTCTTGAAATCTCAAATTATTCATGGAATAGTTGCATCTTTACAAATGTTTGATGATGGAAATACTAGATATGCTAGAATTTTACAAAATATTAAGTTGTATTCTTTAACAAAAAAATATTTGGATTCATCTTTAATTAATCCAATTTTGTATGGTACAAAGTCATATTTTCCATATAGAGGAAAATATCGTGAGTTAATTATGGGCCTTGTTGTATCTCCAAATCAAGATAGCTGGGATAACTGGTTTGAGTTTAATTTAAATAGATGTGAGGATCAAATGTATTTTTTGTCTAATAAGATTGAACAATACAAAAGACTTATTAAGTAACTATAATGAGGTTTTTTCAACAATTTTTGTGGAAAAAACCTTTTATAATGATATTGGTGGATAATATGAAAGTGAAGATTTTCGATGAAGAGAGTGAAAGTGATTTGCAAAATAGTATTAATTCTTTTCTTGCTAGTATGACAGGAGAACTCATTGATATTAAGTTTCAAGTTAGTGCTTCAATTTATAGTGAGGAGCAGATATATTGTTTTTCAGCAATGATTGTTTATAGATAGTCTAAATTTGTCCTAGGTGTGGAAAAAGTCTACTATGTATGATAGAATAAGTTTGGTTATAGGATGTGATTTAGGTAATGAATATAAAGAAATCTAAGAAGAGAAATATTAAAGAAACTAATTCGTCTAAAAAACTTTTAGTTAAAAATACTTTTTTGCAAGGTGCTTTTATTTCGACTTTGGGTATAGTAATCAGTAAAATTTTAGGAATCGTTTATGTTATTCCTTTTCATGCAATTGTTAAAGAACAAGGTGGAGCCTTATATGGATATGCTTACACAATTTATTCTTTATTTATGGGTCTTTCTAGTGCTGGTATACCACTTGCTGTTAGTAAAATTATTAGTGAATATTACACTATGGGCTATTATGATGCAAAAGAAAGAGCATTTAGATTAGGAAGAAATATTTCTCTATTACTTGGTTTAATTGCTTTTATTGTTTTATTTATATTTGCACCTAGTATAGCTCATGCTGTTTTAGGTGAACTTAAGGGTGGAAATACTCTTCAGGATGTTACTTTAGTAATTAGAATAATCTCTACTGCTATAATAGTCGTACCTTTATTGAGCATTTACAGAGGGTATTTGGAAGGACATAAATATCTTACACCTACCTCTGTTTCTAATGTGGTAGAGCAAGTAGTTAGAGTTTTTCTAATTATATTTGGTAGTTTTTTTGCTATAAAAGTATTTAATCAGTCAATTGCTACTGCTGTTGGTATTGCTGTTTTCGGTGCTACTGCAGGCGCTATAGTTGCATATTTTTATCTATTAGATATTGTACGTAAAAATAAAAAAACATTAAGTGAAAGAGTAAAAAAGGAAAAAGAACCTATTATAACTAATAGTGCAATATTAAAGAAAATTTTTTGGTATTCTTTTCCTTTTATTATGATAGATGTATTTAAGTCTTTATATGATTTTGTTGATATGACTACAGTAGTTAAGACTTTAGGAGAAAGTCTTAACTATACTACTAGTGATGCTGAAAGTATTATGAGTGTTATTTCTACTTGGGGAAATAAGTTTAATATGATAATTTCTTCTGTTTCTACAGGTGTAATTGTTAGTCTTATACCAAATCTTACAGCTAGTTTTGTTGAAGGTGATAAGAAGGATGTTAATAAAAAGGTAAATCAGAGTTTTCAAGTCCTTTTATTTTTGACTATTCCAATGACAATAGGTCTTAGTATGTTAGCTAGTCCTGTTTGGGAAGTATTCTATGGTTCTAGTAAATATGGTGCAAATGTATTCTCGTATTTTGTTTATGTGGCTTTATTTATTTCTATATATACTACTGCGGTTACTATTGTACAAATTTTAAAAGACTATAAGATAGTTTTCATAAGTTTATTTAGTGGGGTACTTTTAAAGGCTTTATTAAATGTTTGGCTTATGCTTTATTTTGATAGTATTGGACTTAGGCCATATTATGGCTCTATTACAGCTACTATTATAGGGTATTCTGTATCTCTAATTATTTGTATGTATGCTTTAAGTAAAAGGTATAATATTAATTATAAAGACACTTTTAAGGAGTTTTTTAGGGTTATTGTAGGAGTATTGTTTATGGTTTTAAGTTTAGCTCTTTTAAAAGTGTTTGTTCCTATTCTTGTTTCTAATAGATTTATGAATATATTAGTAATAGCCCTTTATAGTATAATTGGTGCTTTAGTATATTTCTTAGTTATGATTAAATTGGGTACAGTTAAAAGGATATTTGGGGAAGAAATCCTTTCTAAGTTTAAGAGAAAGGCTGCGCATACTAAATAATTTAAATATATCACAGGTGCATTTTTGAATTATAGTTATTTATTATAGATTATAACTAATATTTGCTTTTGTTTTTATTAGATTATATACTTAAAGCTTTATTAAAATAGTATACAATTTTGTATGTTTGCATTTTCTATTTTTAGTTGATTATTAGTCTTTTAGTATGTTATGCTGTATTTAATGATAAAGTATGAGGTTGTAGTATGAATAAATTTTCCAAATTATATATATGTTTTGTAGTTACTGTATTATTAATACCTGGAAATGTATTTGCTAAGACGATAGCACAATTTGAATCTGAGGTGAATAAATATACAGCTGAGCTTGCTGAGAAACAGCGTAGAAAAGCTAAGAATGATGCTGAGGTTGCACAAGTCGAGAAAAATATAAAAAGTATTGAGACACAAATTATTACTACAGAAAATGAAATTAAAAGTTTAGAGAGAGAAATAGAGGAAAGTAATCAAAAAATTGCGGAAAAAAATGAGGAAAGTAAGAAAATAATCCAATATTATCAGATTGAGAATGGTGATAATATATATTTAGAATATGTTTTTGGATCTCAATCAATTACTGATATGGTTTATAGATTATCAGTTACAGAACAATTGACTGAGTATAATGATAGAATTATGCAGGAATTAAGAAAATTAATTAATGATAATAAGAAGAATAAAGTCGCGTTAGCTGAAAAAAGAAATGAATTAAAATCTTTAAAAAAGAATCTTGAAAATGAAAAAGAAAGAATTGAAGCTGATACTAAAGGAATAGTAGAATCAATGCCATCTATTGAAACAAGAATAAAGGAGGCTAAAGCTAATCTATCATATTACAAAAATTTGGGTTGTGGAATTAATGAGGATATTACAGCATGTCAATTTAGAGTAATGCAGGGTACAGGCAGTTCACTTCCTAGTGTTGGAACATTTCAAAGGCCTATTGAATATGGTACTTATAGTAGAGGTTGGACGGGAAATTATGCGCATAGGGGGGTTGATATGTCTAGTAGTAACAAATCAATAGCAATTCATCCTATAGCTGAGGGAGAGGTTGCTGCAATATATCAGGATAATTGTAGCAATAGTTGGTGTATAAGTGCAGGAGGATATTGCCAAGGTAATGCTAAAATTATTGTAATAAGGCATAATTATAATGGTGGATATATATATTCAATGTATGTACACTTGAGTAGATATGGTAATTATAGTGTTGGTTCTAAAGTTACAAAGGCTAGTATAATAGGTTATATGGGGACAACTGGTTGTTCTACAGGCCCACACTTGCATTTAGAAATAACTAGATGTCATTGGAAGGCCCAAGGTGGATGTACTTATAAAGAGTTTGAAAAACAATCTATAAACCCAGTTAGCTTAGGATTGCATTTTCCATATTCGTGGAGTAATTTTTAAAAATGATAAAATAGGTTGATAAATTAAGACAATCTATTTTTATTATGTTCTGAGGTAATAACATAATAAAATCACTCGCATAGCGGGTGAGAGCTGAAGAAGCGATAGTATTAAGAAGAAAAAATAAATCCTCCTTTGATATAATAGATGATGGTCTGTCAACCAAAATCTAAAATCAAAGGAGGATTTATTTATCAATATTTTTAAGTTTGTGGTATGTACTAAAGGCAATTTTGTAAAGATAATATAAGGGTTTATTTATTATTAGATCGAATTCCCCAATTAATTCTACTACGGTTCCGCCAAAACTTTTTTTAAATAAATATAGACCATATAAGGGGTTTTCTTTTCTGAAATCACCTGTAATTCCATAGAAATTATATTTTTCATAGTTGTGTTCTACAGCATATTTTATTCCAGCAAAATGGACAGAGTATGCTGATTGAAACTCCATTAGTTTAGCTTCACTACCACCATATAATGATAATACTTCATTTCCATATATTAAGAATAAAATACCTCCAAGAGTAGTTTTTGTACCATAAGTTTTTTTGTATACTTTTATTTTATCTAATTGCTTTTCAAGCCTTTTTATAGATTCTTCATCTTGTTTATTTTTTTGTAAATATTTTTTATCATTCATTTTTAAAGAAGAATTTTCTTTTTTTTCAATTCTTTCTTTTAATTCTTTTTTAATTTCTTCTAATTCTTTATTTGTATTATCTTTATAAGTATCAAAATTTATTTCAGCAATCATTATTTTTAATATATTTTCTTTATGCAAGCACTTCCACATATTTTTATAGTAAGATAATGGCCTATCGATAAATTCTCGTCTATCTGAAGTATGTTTCATAATATCTTTGAATAGTGGTAATTCATCTTCTGCTATTTCTCTAACTGTTATGCCTGATTTTTCATTTTTTCTTAGTATTTGTCTAGTTTTTGATTCCATATCTTCCATTACTTTATCTAATGTTTTATCTTTTGTATCTATAACGTGCATCCATCTAGGTTGAAGAGAGTCTTGCATTAAGTTAAAGCCAAAATGTTTATATCCTAGATCTATTAAATTTTGATAACTCTCTTTATTATTAAAACCATTTTTTACAATTTCACCATTATTATCGTGTTCTATATATGGAACATAAGGATCTATTTTTACAAAGATACCATTTTGTTCTTTGATGAATTTTTTTATTTTTTTGGTAAATTCTTTTAAAATCTCTTTATTATTATAGTCTATTAAAAATCCACGAGGAGAGTAGAAAATATATTTATTGATAATCGGTATTTTTTTTGCTAATAGTAGAGCACATGCTAGGCTTTCTTTATTATCTTTTAGTGCAACATAATAGTGTTTCCAGCCATTAGTTTTTTTTAGTTCTGCCCAAGAACTCGTTTGATGAAAAGTTATTTGTGGGCTTTTGTCTGCTATAGTTTTAAATTCTTTTTCATTTAGTTCTACTAACTTCATTTTTTATCTCCTTTTGTGATTTTTTTCTAATTAATTTTCTATAAAATGGAACAAGTTTTGTAAATAATATATACATTAATTTATTAGTTATATAGTCGAACTCTCCAAGAAACTCTATATAGTCTCCTCCAAACTTTTTTTTGAATTCGTGTAGACCTAATCTTTTGTTATTTTTATCTAAGTCGCCAACAGTCCCAAATTGGTCATATATTTTAAGACCTCTTTCTTTACAGAATTCTAAATGTTTTAAATAGGTGTGGTAGTTGGCATATGTTTCTGTTAAAATATTATGATTTCCAGCATATAAAACCCAAGCTTTATCTGCATATTCTATTATCATATGAGCATTTAATGTTACGATGTTTCCATATTTTTCTTTGTATTCTTGATATTTTTCTATATCTTCTTTTAGCTTGTCTAATCTTTTATTTAATTCTTTTAATTTATTTTTATTACTTTTACTTAGATTTTCTTGCGGTAGTTCTTTAATGTTATTTTCAATTTCTTTTTTTTCCTTATTTAAATCAGTTAAAATGTCTGTTAAATTCACTTTTCCTAGAAATAAAGTCATTTTATTGTCGATATTAAATATTTTATATAGAGTTTTATAATACTCTTTAGAATATGAAACAAAGTCTTTTCTTTCTTCTGTTAGAGTCATTAAGTGATAGAATTCATCTAGGTCTTTTTCTGATGCTATTTCAACTTTTGTTTTTAATTTA
>CATKYP010000050.1 GCA_949840855.1 uncultured Bacilli bacterium
AAGAATTATATATACTAATAAAACTCAACATATATATCGATTAAGGGAAGTAACATCTATGTTTCACGTGAAACATTAACCATTCATAATTATAGTTATATTATTATTTCCCGGGAAATATTTTAAAAATAATTTTAAGAATTATATATACTAATAAAACTCAACATATATATCGATTAAGGGAAGTAACATCTATGTTTCACGTGAAACATTTATATATAAAAGCAAATCGACTAAAATTGGCAAATTACAAGTATCATTATAAGTATACAAAATTAAAGATATACTATAGTATAAACACTAAATCATTGATAATACTTATATTCTGATGTATTTATAATATTAACATATATAATATTTATATGAGTAAGTAAAAATTTAAATACCTATAATTATTTAGTATAAAGTAATACATATAACAAGTGAAACTTATATAATATTGGTAATCATATCTATATTTAATTTTCTTTTTTTGAAACATAATAGTCTTTTACTGTTAATTTAAGCAATAATTTTTCATTATACCAAAAAGAGATAATTACTATTTTACTGACAATTCATTTTTTAATTTTTTCATCTACTGTACCGATAGTTTGAAACGAAAAAACAACCATATATCATAATAAAAATATGTTTCGCATGAAACATACAGAATATTAGTTATAATATTCAATAAAAATTATAAATATAAATGTCAGTAAATACTCATACACTTTACGAACAAATGTTCATAATTTTGATAAAAAAAAGAAACCTTTTTATTAAACAGTTTCCTTTGAGTTATTATCTTTATCAATCGAATCATTGCTATCATTAGTAACCTCATCATTACTCAATTCTTTATTAACTATAGCAACAGTAGATACAATTTGATCATCTCTCAAATTAATTAATCTAACACCTTGAGTCGCTCTCTTTAATACAGAAACCTGATGTAAAGGTAATCTTATTATTACACCACTGGTAGTAATAATCATCAAGTCGCTATCATCAATACTATCAATAGTTTTTATAGAAACAATTGCTCCATTTTTATCAGTCATATTTAGTGCTTTAACACCTTTACTGCCTCTATGAGTCAATCTATATTCATCTATTAAAGTTTGCTTCCCATATCCCTTTTCTGTAACAATTAAAACATATTGATTAGGTTTAACAACTTCAGATCCAACTACATAGCTATCAGTTAAATCTATACCTTTGACACCACTAGCACTACGACCCATACACCTAACTTCATTCTCATTGAATCTAACCATATGACCATTACTAGCACCAATAATAATCTCATCGTCACCTGTTGTTTTTCTAACACTTATTAATTGATCCTCTTCTCTTAAAGTAATAGCAATCTTTCCACCAGTTCTTATAGAATCAAATTCCTCTAAAGCTGTTCTCTTTATCAATCCGCTCTTAGTAACAAAAACCAAATATTTAATATCATTATTCTCTGATGAAATATTAACAATTGAGGTTACTTTCTCCTCTTTATCAAGAGAAAGTAAATTAATTATAGGAAGTCCTTTCGATTGCCTTGCAAATTCAGGTATTTCATACCCTTTTAATC
This sequence comes from uncultured Bacilli bacterium, assembly GCA_949840855.1. Taxonomy (GTDB): domain Bacteria; phylum Bacillota_I; class Bacilli_A; order RF39; family UBA660; genus UBA2730. The sequence continues at coordinate 1,568 of CATKYP010000050.1, forward strand.
TATATACTCTACCATAATTAGAGAAAAATAGTATATAATCATGCGTTTTCATATTAACTAAACTATCTACAAAATCTTCTTCATTAGTTGACATTCCTTTAATTCCAACACCACCACGATTTTGAGCCCTATAAACATCACTCTTAACACGTTTTATATATCCATTATTAGTTAAAGTAACTATAATATCTTCAACAGGTATTAATGATTCATCTTCTATATATTCGATCGCAGTCATATCAATATTCGTACGTCTCTCATCGCCATATTTGTTTTTTATTTCAAGCATTTCTTCCTTAATAATATTTAAAATTCGCTCATCACTAGCAAGAATTGCCTTTAATTCTTCTATTTCAGCAAGTAAAGCGCTTAATTCATTTTCAATTTTATCGCGCTCTAATCCAGTAAGTCTTCTAAGCTTCATCTCTAAAATTGCCTGTGCTTGAACCTCACTTAAATTATATGTGTTAATTAAACCCTTCATTGCCTCATCATCACTCTTACTAGATTTAATTAATTGTATAATTGCATCTATATGATCAAGAGCTATCTTTAATCCTTCTAATATATGAGCACGCTTCTCATCCTTATCTAAATCAAACCTTGTACGACGTATAATAACTTCCTTTTGATAATCTACATATTTAACAATAATATCTTTAAGGCCTAGTGTTTTAGGAACACCTTGATCAAGCATTAAAAATATTATTCCGTAATTAGTTTGAAAAGATGTATGTTTATATAAGTTATTAAGAACAACCTGCGCATTAGCATCTCTTTTAAGAGTAATAGTAATTTTTATACCATTCTTCAAATCTGTATGATAATCACTAATTCCATCAATGACTTTATTATGAACAAGTTCTGCAACTTTATTCTTTAAATCAAGTGTATTAATCCCATAAGGAACCTCATCAATAATAATATAATTTTTCCCGTTTTCTTCTTCGATTCTAGCTTTACTTCGAATTGTAATTGAACCTCTCCCTGTTTCATAAGCTTTGCGAATTCCACTATTACCTAAAATAGTTGCACCTGTTGGAAAATCTGGACCTTTAATATATTTCATTAAACCATCCAAATCAATATCAGGATTATCAATATAAGCAACACAACCATCTATTACTTCACTTAAATTATGTGGTGGAATATTAGTAGCCATGCCTACAGCTATTCCCATTGTTCCATTAACAAGAATATTAGGAAATCTAGAAGGTAAAACTACTGGTTCCTTTGTACTTTCATCAAAATTAGGCATAAAGTTAACTGTATCTTTATTAATATTTCTCAAAAGCTCCAATGATATTTTTGAAAGGCGAGATTCTGTATAACGCATTGCAGCTGCACCATATCCTTCTATATTACCAAAATTACCATGACCATCAATAAGCATATAACGGTAAGAAAAATCTTGTGCCATACGAACCATTGCTTCATATATAGAACTATCACCATGTGGATGATAATTACCCATAACTTCTCCAACAGTTTTAGCACTCTTTTTATGCGGTTTATCAGGTGTATAACCAGATTCATACATAGAATATAAAATACGTCTATGAACAGGTTTTAATCCATCCCTTAAATCAGGAATAGCTCTTGATGTAATTACACTCATAGAATAATCTAAAAATGAATCCTCAATTTCTTTTACTATATTATTATGTTCTAATCTATCCATTATTTACTTACCTCCCCTAAATATCTAAATTTGCATATGTTGCATTCTTTTCTATAAAATCACGTCTTGGTGCAACTTCTTCACCCATAAGTCTTGAAAAAGCTTCATCTGCTGCTAAAACATCTTCTACTGTTATCTTCTTTAAAACCCTTTGATTTATATCCATAGTAGTCTCATATAATTCATCAGCATCCATCTCACCTAAACCCTTCATACGAGCAATTTCATACTTAGTATTAGGTGCTAAAGTAGCTAAATAATCATCTCGCTCTTCATCATCTAAAACATACTTTCTAACCTTACCATGAGTAATTCTATATAAAGGCGGTTGTGCTGCATAAACGTGCCCTGCTTCTACAATAGGTCTAAAAAAACGATAAAATAAAGTTAGTAACAACACTCTAATATGTGAACCATCTACATCAGCATCAGTCATAATAATAATCTTATGATATCTAAGTTTATCTAAATTAAATTCTTCCCCAATACCAGTTCCAAATGCTGTTATAATAGTTCTTATTTCTTCATTAGATAAAGCCCTATCAAGTCTTGCCTTTTCAACATTTAATATCTTTCCTCTAAGAGGAAGAATAGCTTGTGTAATACTATTACGAGCTTTGATAGCAGAACCTCCAGCAGAATCTCCTTCGACTAAGAATATTTCACTCTCACTAGGATCTTTACTCTTACAATCAGATAATTTACCATAAAAATTAGTAACATCTAAATCTCCCTTACGACGAGTTAATTCTCGGGCACGTTTTGCTGCAACCCTTGCACGTGATGCAGTCATACTTTTTTCAACAATGACTTTAGCCTGATCAGGATTTTCCATAAGAAATCTTTCAAAAGCTTCGCTAAATATTTTATCAGCTATACTTCTTACCTCACTATTACCAAGCTTAGTTTTAGTTTGTCCTTCAAATTGTGGGTTAGGATGCTTAATGGAAATAATCATTGTAATACCTTCACGAACATCATCACCTGTCAAAGCATCATCCTTTTCTTTAAGTATTCCATTATTTGTTGCATATTTATTTAAAATTCTAGTAAGAGCACGTCTAACACCATCTTCATGTGTACCTCCTTCAGGAGTTGTAATATTATTAACAAATGAATATATAGATGAATTATACGTTTCATTATATTGAAGAGCAACTTCTAAAGAAATCCCCTTATCTTCTCCCATTACATCAATAATAGTATCGTGTATTGCATTTTTATTTTTATTAAGCATTTCAACATACTCACGAATACCACCCTCATAATAAAAACTATCATTTTTTTCAACATCTCTTAAATCATATAAAGTAATACGCAAACCTCTATTTAAAAATGCCAATTCTCTAAGTCTAGTCTTTAATATTTCATAATCATAAATAGTTGTATCAGTAAATATATCTGGATCAGGTTTAAAAGTTACAGTAGTTCCAGTTCTATCATCATCACAAGAATCTATTATTTTAAGGTCCTCTTCTGGATGTCCACCATTACTATATCTTTGAAAATAAACATTACTATTCTTATAAACTCTAACTTCTAGCCATTCACTTAAAGCATTAACAACACTAGCACCAACTCCGTGAAGTCCACCTGATACTTTATATCCGCCTCCACCAAATTTTCCACCAGCATGAAGTACAGTATAAACAGTCTCTACTGTACTTTTATGAGTTTTTGGATGAACATCAACTGGTATACCACGACCATCATCTTTTACTGTAATACTATTACCTTTATTAATTGTTACCTCTATATGATTACAAAAACCTGCTAAAGCTTCATCAATTGCATTATCAACTATTTCCCATACTAAATGATGAAGACCTCTAGAGCTAGTAGACCCAATATACATTCCTGGACGCTTTCTAACAGCTTCCAATCCTTCTAAAACTTGAATAGCTGAAGAATCATATTTAGTCTCAACTTTTTCTTCCATATCCATAAAATCCCTACCTTTTCGTAACATTTCCATTTTCTACTTCAAATATATATGCATCAGTCAAATACTTCTTTTGAATATTCTTTAAATCTGTAGTAGTTATTATACTCTGTATACCACTTTCTACATACTTTAATAACTTATTTCTCTTCTTAATATCAAGTTCACTAAAAATATCATCAAATAATAAAACTGGTTTTGTTCCACATATACTCTCAAATATATTAATTTCTGATAACTTATAGCAAATAATAGAAAGTTTCTGCTGACCTTGTGAACCATATTGCTTTAAATCCTTTTCACCTAATAAAAAGGTAAAATCATCTCTATGAGGACCATACATAGTAATCCCATAATTAAGTTCTTTCTTATAATGTTTTTTTAAGCTCTTCTCTAAACTATTTCTAATAGTAATTTCATCATAGTTTTCTATTTCTATATTAGGAATATATTGAACAAATAACCCCTTTTCACCTGCTATTTCTTCATATATTCTATCTATGTTATCATTTATCAAATCGATATATTCCTTTCTCATTGTATAAATAATAACAGCTTTTTCAATAAACTTATCTGTAATAATATCTAGATATTTTTTATCAGCAATACTATTAGTAAATAATACTTTAAGATATTCATTTCTTGTTTTTAATATCCTATTATACTCATTATAAGTATTCAAATATTTCTTAGATAATTGACTTAGCTGTATGTTTAAAAGATTTCTTCTGACACTAGGAGAGGATTTTATAATTTCTAAATCATCAGGCATAAAAGAAATAATATTCAAATTAGAAATATAATCAGAAATCTTCTTAATAAAAGTATTATTAACAGATAATTTCTTACTTCCCTCTTCAACTTGAATAGATAACTCCCTTAATATTTTGTTCTCTCGAACTTTACATTTTAAAGATGTACGCCTCTTTCCAAACATTATTAAATTTGATTCTATTGCATTTCTATTAGACTTTGTAAGCCCAAGAATCATAATTGCTTCTAATAAATTAGTTTTACCTTGAGCATTATTCCCTATAAAAATATTCATATTTTTATTAAGAGATATATCTAGCTTTCCATAATTTCTAAAATTAACTAACTTAATTTTGGTAATTTCCATTATTTCCTATAAAAACTCCTCATTTAATCACCTATCCCCTAGTTCAGTATTCCTATACATACAAATACATTATAACATAAAAAAGGCCTTTATGTGTATAAAAATAACTTTTTTAAAATTAAATTATATTAAATAGCAATTATAAACTTTATAACATACAAAAATAAAAATTCCATT
>CATKYP010000051.1 GCA_949840855.1 uncultured Bacilli bacterium
CTTAGCTATATATAATAACAAAAAAGCAGGAATTTATCCAATATTATATGAACAAATTTCTATTTTTTTGTTAATTTTATACATTTTGTTGCATTTACTTCTTCAAAGTTGCATTTAGTTTTACATTTGAGCATATTGTTTTTTTTAATAGTTTATGTTAAATTAAAATTAATAATAAAAGAAAGGAATAGATATATGAAAAAGAGTTTTAAAATATTTATTATTACCCTTATAGCATTATTAATTACTGGTTGCTCAAATAATAAAGATAGCAATGATAAAGACGATAATCTATTAAGTGGTAAGCATAAAGTAGAAATTTCTATTAAAGATTATGGATTAATTAGTCTTGAATTAGATGCTGACGTAGCTCCTATTACAGTTACTAATTTTGTAAATCTTACAAAAGAAGGATTTTATGATGGTTTGAAGTTTCATAGGATAATTGAAGGATTTATGATACAAGGAGGACAATCTGAAACAACTGAAGTAGATAACATAAAAGGCGAATTCGAGTCTAATGGTATTACTAATAATATTTCCCATAAAAGAGGTGTTATCTCAATGGCAAGAGCAAATGATTATGATAGTGCATCTAGTCAATTCTTTATTGTTCAAGAGGATAGTCCTCACTTAGATAATGAATATGCCGCCTTTGGTCATGTTACTAAAGGAATAGAAATAGTTGATAAAATTTGTAGTGATGCAGATCCTATTGATGGGAACGGAAGTATAGAAGATAGTAAAAGACCAGTAATCGAAAGTATTAAATATCTTGGTAAAAAGTAAATAAAAAACTACTAAAAGTAGTTTTTTATTTATATAAGATAACTAATTGCAATAATTATACTGCCAAATACTATTCCTATAATTGTATTTCTTCTGTTCTTGCAACTTGTTAATTTTAAAATTATTTCATTTACTAAAATAAAAGCAAACATCCCTATAAGTATAGAGATTATACTGCCTAAACATAAGGCATTGCCATAAATTCCAATGAATGACATAATTATACTACCTATAAGTGGTGCTAATATATAGGAAGATAGTTTTAATGTTGTTATAGATCTAAAAGACTTTTGCTGATTAATCAAATAAAACAATATAAATCCTATTATAAAATCTATAATACTAATTTTTATCGTCTCATCTATAGCTTCTTTCATAATATTATTTGCAGATACATAGATCTCTGTTCCTATCATAATATTATAAAATATAAATGCAATTAACAATATATTTCCTAAATACATATAATTTAGTGGAAGTTCCTTTTTTGATAATTTTTCACTACTAGTATTATTAGAATAATTGCTAATTATTTTTAATATTATATATCCTAGACAAAAGAAAATGAATAAATAATGTAATTTTCTAAAACCTAAGTAATTATATACATCAGGAATTAAATATAGCAAGATTATCATTGTTAATATTGAAAAAATCATTCCGAAAATAAAATCGGAAATTTTTTTCTTGTATCTGTTTTCTAAAAAGCCATTGCACATAATACCTATTAATGAAAACAGTCCTATAACCCCTGTTAAAACTATACCACACATACCTTTACTCATAAATACCTCTTTTTATAAAATCATTATTATAACTAATACTGCAAGCATTATTCTATATATCATAAATGCTTTAAAATCGTGATTATCTAAATATTTTAATAAGAATTTAATGCAAATAAGTCCAGTGATGAAGGCTGATAATATTCCTATTAAAAATACCCCTAGATTTGAAAATATCAATGTCCATGTTTCCTTTTTTAAAAGCTTTATAAAGACAGCTCCTGCTACTACTGGTGCTGATAAATAGAAAGAAAATTTAGCAGCATCATCTCTTTTTACACCTAGCACTCTTGCTGTAGCTATTGTGGTGCCACTCCTTGAAAAACCTGGAATAAGAGCAAATACTTGACTACAACCAATTATTATGGCATCTTTTAAGCTTATATCAAAAACATCTTTTTTATTTTTACTATGTTTATCAGCTAAATAAATGATAACACCCATTACTAATAAAGCTAAGGCAATTAGTATGTAGTTTTTGCGAAGAACTTCATCTATTATGTCTTCAAAAAATACACCTACAATACCAGCTGGGATTGTAGCAGCTACTAAATACCAAAGTAGTCTCCCGCTTTTATCTTTTACTCCTTTAGTAAGGCCCTTTGTTATCATACTAAAAAACTCTTTGAAGAAAAAGACAAGAATAGCAAGAAGGGTTCCAAGATGTAAGCTTATATCAAAAGTTAATTCTAAATTGCTACTCATAAATTTACCTATTCCAATAATATCTCTAAATATTATTAGATGAGCACTTGATGAAATAGGTAAAAATTCGGCTATTCCTTGTATAATTCCTAATATAACTATTTCTAGTGTATGCATTTATTCATCTCCTAACTTATATCCAACAATATTTCCAACTATAAATAAAACTAAGCCTATAATAAGTTCTATTACCCCAAATTTATTATCAAATACTCCTATAATAAGGACTAAAATTGATGATATTATAAAACCAAGTATTGCATAATAGGTAATTATTTCATATTTTTTTAATAGAAATTCTATTAGTTTAGCAATTAGGATAATTCCTATTAATACTCCTATTCCAAAAGGAATTAAAATACTCATGTTATTTGAGAGTAACTCAAGGTTAGTTATGCTACTAACTGTATTTAAAATTGGTTTATAAAAGCCTAGAAGCATCAAGACAAAACTTCCACTAATACCAGGAACTACCATAGTAGCTGCTGTAATAACTCCTACTAAGAAAAGAATAAAAGTCATTCCTATATTTATTTCATTTAAACTAACATCACCTAATCCATTTTTAGTGAATGTAAGAAATATTATTAGTAAAAATGTAATTATAAATGCTATAATATTTCCTTTACTTTTTTTCTCATTGGCAACTCTTTTGTATATTAGTGGTACACCTCCAACAATTAGTCCTACAAAGAATAAAGTTGTTGGAACAGGATAATTTTCTAGTGTGTAGTTTAATAATTTACTTAAAAGTAATATTGATAAAACTCCACCTACTCCGATAGGAATAATAAAAGCTAAATTTTTCTTTAAATTAGAAAAAATATGGCTAATTGTATTAATGAGCTCCTCATAAATTCCTAATGTTATAGCAAGTGTTCCTCCGCTAACTCCTGGAATAATATTTGCAATTCCTAAGATGAACCCCTTTATCATTAAAATTAATTTATCTTTCATTTGGTCTCCTTTTTATCTTCATCTTTCCATATATCATCATTAATAAATGGTGTAAGTGCCATAGTAAAGGCTTGCTCTGTTAAATCAACTCTACTAACTTCTCCTTTAGTTAGAAAATTAATGCCTCCTTTTCCTTTGGATAAATTATGCTTTTGAAATATACTATCAAAAACTGACCCTAATTCCTTTTCTATAATTTCTTCTATATATTTTTCAGGAACAGGAAAGCCTGCACTAGTTCCAAAGCTTTCATAACCATATTTGTCTTTAATTACAGCAATATTTATATTTTGCCAACTTCCTAATAAATTTGTGAGTCCTGCTTCTATTCCTAAGAAATAGTCAATATCAAGACTATTTTCTTTAGCATAAGTAATTAGATTAGCAACTCTATTTTTTGCTCCTATATAAATATCTTTATCTACTGGTTGCCCTGCTACATTAGAATCTACTGATATTCCAGTAAGTTCTATTTCCTTAAAGTATTTTGATAAAGCTATTCTAGCTCCTTCAATTTTACTAGGATTAGTTGTACCTATTAGTACTTTCATATGTTCTCCTAATTGTCTAGTGCATCCATTATTAGAGGAACAACATTTTTCTTACGAGAAACACAATTTTCAATGAAATCTCCTTCATTCATTTCTTTACCATAAGCAAGTTCTACTAGGCTTTTAGCTTTTTCGTTAAATAGTATATAACTACCATTTTTAACTATATCAGTAACATATAGTGCTACAAAAGAGTATCCATTTGACTCACTAACTTCATCTAATACTTTAATATATTCATTCATCTTAACTTTTATATCATCAAAATTCATGGTGAAGAATTGACCTATTGCAAATTTTTTATCGTTTATAGTAAATAGTTTATAATCATTATAAAGTACATCTTCAGGACTCATTCCATCTAGTGAAGTTCCTGCTTTTAATAAGTTCATACCATATTCTTCATAATCTACACCAGCAATTTTACTAAGTTCATATACTGCTTCTTCATCTTTTTCTGTTTTTGTTGGACTTTTTAATATTAAAGTATCTGATAATATTCCTGAAATAAGCATTCCTGCAATATTCTTAGGAATTTCAATATCTTTTTCTTTAAATAAAGTATAAACAATTGTACAAGTTGAACCAACAGCCATATTTCTAAAGTTAATTGGTTGATTAGTTGTAATACTACCTAAATTGTGATGATCTACTATTTCAACAATTTCGGCTTCATCTATTCCATCGGCGCTTTGAAGCTTCTCATTATGATCTACTAAAATTACTTTTTTTGGATGCTTACTATTTAAATCAGTAATTCTAAGTAACCCTAAACATTTTTCGTTTTTATCAACTACTGGGTAGTTAGTATGTCTAAGTTTTTCATTTATTTCTAGAAAGTCTCCAACATAATCTGTCTGATCAAAATTTGTTGTATTATAGCTTGTAACCATTGTTTTTAGGTAGTTGCTAAGTGACACTATTTTAGCAACATGATAACTATCATATGGACTCATTACTACATTTACTTTATTTTTTCTAGCAAGAGAAAAATTTTCTTCGCTCATTTCTAAGTTTCCTGTTAATATAATAAGTTTTATTTTCTCTTCTAAAGCCCTTTTTATAATGTCATTTCTATCTCCTGTTATTAAAACATGATTATTATCTAAGCTTACTTTATCTAAAAATGTTTCGGTTTTATAATTTGCAACTAATAAATCTCCAAAAATCTCTTTATCAAAGCGACATACTTCTTTGGCGTTTAGGACTTTAAGTATATTATCATATGATGTAAATAGAGCATTCTGTTTATCATTTATAAAGGCTCTAGTTAAATCTTTCATTGTGATAAGTCCAGAAAACTCTGAGTTTTCCTTAACAATAGGAATCCCAGTTAAACCTTCCTTTAACATATATTCATAACCATCATATATTGATTCATTTTCGTTTAAAATAAAATCTTTATGATAGTCAATATCTTTTAATTGTAATTTAACATCATTTAGATATTCTGGTTCATTGATTTTAAAATAATCAAGTGCATATTTTGTTTCTTTATTAATTTCTCCTAATCTTCTAGGTTCAGTATCTCCTCCTAGCTTGTTTTTTAAATAAGAAAGCGCAATACAACTAGTAATAGAATCTGTATCAGGTTTCTTATGTCCAAATATATAAATCTTCTCCATATTTATTACCTCTTTCTATATAAATTGTATCATAAAATAAAATAAAAAAATAGTAAATATACTATTTATTTTTTAACTTATAAGGATTTGAGGCTGTTCCATCTCCATCTATAATTTTGACATCAGAGGATAGAAATATGACAGGGCGAGTACCCCATTCACCTATAGCTAATGTAGTAAAACTAGTATCACCATTTTTTGATATAACAGTTACGTTATAGTAGTTATCATTATTAGGCTTTAAAACCCAAAAATAATCTGTATGTTTAGAAGGCTCTGATTCCATAGTATTATTACTATTATATATCCAACCAGCTTTTGGATTTTTATCTGAATTTGAACTTATTCTACAAATTAATATATTCTCATAACAACTATTCACTCCATTAGAATATGTATATGCGTAATAACTTGGATGCCTTAAACTTACTTTTCCTATCCAATTTATTGAATTATCAGTATATACTTAATTACTTATTTCTGCTTCATAAAGTTCTTGCCCTGATAACCCCCCATTATTAGATGAACCTAAGTACCATTTTGCATCTGCTATCATAGACCTAGCTTCAAAACCTAGTCCTATTGTATCATAACTTCCACTTCTATTTTAGTAATCTCCATTATTAAATAATGTCATCAAGCTTGATGTACTCCAATTATTTTTATTACTTATATCCCAAGAAATATTACCTATTCCAGTATTCCTTATTAATTTTATCCTCTTTTCATAAGTACCTGTTCCATCATCTACATCAAATATTCCTATTATTCTCCATACTTCATCATTGAATTCTACATAGTTTGCTGGATTATTTCCAATATATCTATAATCTGTTAATGCTATTTTTTTCTCTCATTTATTGCTTCTCCTTTATTAGTTTATTTTTTATTTATAATAAAGGATTAAGTATCTACTATTCTTTTATATCTTCTTCTAAAGTCTCCTCCACCCTAGCATACTTTTGTTTGAATTTTTTCTATTATCTCACAACTTTTTA
>CATKYP010000052.1 GCA_949840855.1 uncultured Bacilli bacterium
ATTTAAGGACTATGAATTATTATATATGGATACTATGATGAATGATTATAAATTTATGATTAAACAGAATAATAAAGATTTTTACAATCTGTTTAATTATATAATAAATACAAATTCATACTATAATTATAGAAATAGTGGAATAACTTCACTTAATGCTTCTATATTAGAAGGAGCAACTCTTGAAAAAATATATATTGTTGTATTAATTGCCATATTTTTACCTATAATAATAGTTATAATATTGTATTTTCATTTTAAACATAAAAGACGTATAAAGAGAGTAACAAAAATAGATAGGCATAAATATACTGATATGCTTACTTCTCTAAAAAATAGAAATTATTTAAATGCTAAAATGCCAGAATGGGAAGAGTGTAAAGTGCATCCTCAATCTATTGTAATGGTAGATTTAAATAGTGTTAAATATGTAAATGATAATTTTGGACATGAGGCTGGAGATAATTTGATTATTAAAGCGGCTTCTATTCTTGTTAACACACAGCTAGAGAATAGTGAGATAATTAGAACAGATGGAAATGAGTTTTTGATATATCTTGTTGGATATAGCAAGGAGCAAATAGAAACATATAGCAAGAAGTTATTTAAAGAATTAAAGGGATTACCTCATGACTTTGGAGCAGGGGTAGGATATAGTATTATTGAAGATGATATAAAAACACTTGATGATGCAATAAATGAAGCAACTCTTGATATGATTACTTCAAAAGAAGAATTAAAAAAGTAGAGGTGTGTTAAATGGAGCAAGTTCGGGATTTTCTAAAGAAGGCTATAAGTGTAATTAGTAAACCTTATATGAGAATACTTCCTGGTCAACTTGCTTTTTTTTGTATAATGTCACTTATTCCTTTGGTGGCTTTAATTGGATCTTTAGCTGATTATTTTTCTCTTTCACTTGAATCTGTTAAAGAAATAACAGCTTTTTTACCTATTGACGTATTTAATTTAGTAACATCAAATGTTTATGGCGAAGGACTTAATTTTAATATTATAATATTTTTTGTGTCAGCTTTTCTGCTGGCCTCTAATGGAACTCATTCGGTTATAATAACTGCAAATGAAATATATAATTGTCATAATGATAATTTAATAGAGAGAAGAATTAAGGCTATTACAATGACTTTTGTGTTAGTTGGAATTTTTTTCTTTCTTCTTGCTTTTGCAGTTTTTGGAGACTTATTTTTTGTATTATTAGAGGAATATGCTCCTAATAAAATAGCTGTGCAATTTCTTCATAAGTGTTTTAGTTTTTTAAAAATGCCATTGTCAGTAGTATTAATATATTTTAATGTACGTAGTTTATATAAAATGTTGCCTAATAGAGAAGTATCAAAAAAGTCTACTACTTATTCAGCATTTTTTACAACTATTGTGTGGCTTATTGGTACAGAAATATATTCTATTTACTTTAGATTCTTTTCAAATTATAATTTGTTTTATGGAAGTATTTCTAATTTAATTATGTTGATGGTTTGGGTATATTTTCTTGCATATGTATTTGTCTTAGGTATGGCTCTTAGTGCAACTTATAACATTGAGTGTAAAGAGTAAAATTACTATTATATAGAACTATATATTTAATCAGATTGTATATAGTTTTTATTTTTGTAAAGTATATGTTCTTAACTTGACTTAATTTTTGAAAGACTATATAATTAATTATGAAATATGGTTGGAGGTAACAATTTATGGAACGAAAGATAATGGCGTTTTTAAATAAATGGAAAACAGATATTGTTAGAAAACCACTATTAATATATGGCCCTAAACAAGTTGGTAAAACTTATATTGCTGTTAAATTTGGTGAAAAAGAGTATAAAAATACAGTTTATTTTAATACTAACAATAATGAAACTTTATTAGAGCTTTTTAAGAGGGAAAAATCTCCTGAAAGAATAATAATGAATTTGGGACTTAATTCTGGACAGACAATTTTAGAAGAAGATACATTAGTAATATTAGATAATGTAGATGATAATGAAATAATAAAAGGAGTAAAATTATTTGGAAGTAGTCATAGCAAATATCATATTATATTGATTACTTCGAGGAGAGAAAATTTAAATGTTTTTAAGGGTGAGGAATTGCAATTTATTGGTATGACGGGGCTTGATTTTGAAGAATATCTTTTAGCAAGAGGAGAAAATGATTTGGCTAGACTTATTAGAGAATCATTTGAAAAAAGAAAAACTTGTCCTTTTCATAAAATGGCTCTTGATCTATTTTTAGAATATATAACTACGGGATCACTTCCTGAAGTTATTGAAGCTAATATAAAGGGATTAGGAGAAATATATATTGATGCTATAAAACAGAAAATATTAGATACTTATAAAAAGGAAATAGCAGATAATGAAAATTTAATAGATATTGAGAGAGGAATATCAGTAATTAATTCTATTCCTTATCAATTAAAGAAAGATAATAAAAAGTTTCAATATGGTCTATTAGGTTTTGGAAGGCGTGCTAAGGAGTATACCACGTCAATTGAGAAGTTAGTAAATAATCAACTTGTATACAGAAGTCATAAAATAAAAGAGGTTAAGTCTCCACTTAGTAGTTGTCGTGAAAAGGATAGTTTTAAATTATATATGAATGATGAGGGGCTACTTTATTCAATGCTACACTTAACTAAAAGAGATTTATTAACAAATGAAAAAATTAAAGCTACACTTTATGAAAATCATATAGCAAAAACTCTTTCTGAGGCAGGATATCCTCTTTATTATTATCAATCAGAGGGAAAGGCAGAAGTTAACTTTGTAATGCAAAATAGAATGGGAAAAATTATTCCTATAGAGATAGTTACAATTTCTAATTCTAAGGCGAAATCTTTATCTGTATTTATGAAGAAATTTACTTGCCTTGAGGCATATAGAATTACAGAAAATAATTTTTCGACAAAAAAAGAGATTAGATATTTACCAATTTATGCAACTTTTTGTTTAAATGATAAGAGATATTAAGGAGAAAATAAATTATGAATAAACCTATAATATTAACAATACTTGATGGTTATGGATTGAGAAAAGAAGATTATGGAAATGCAGTTAATTTAGCAAATAATAGCACTTTTAATATGTTATGGGAGAAGTTTCCTCATAGTAAATTAGTAGCATCAGGAAAAAAGGTAGGTTTACCAGAAGGACAAATGGGAAACAGTGAAGTAGGACATATGAATATAGGTGCTGGAAGGATAGTTTATCAACCTTTAGAACTTATAAATAAGAGTATTGAAGATAATACTTTTTTTGAGAATAAAGAATTATTAAAAGTCATAAATCACACTAAAGAAAACAAGTCTAGATTACATATTATGGGTCTTATTAGTGATGGAGGAGTTCATTCACATATAAATCATTTGTTGGCACTTTTAGAAATGTGTAAATTAAATAATGTAGAAAAGTTATATTTACATCTTTTTACGGATGGGCGTGATGTTTCTCCTACTAGTGCTTATTCTTATATTAGTAAAATAGAAGAAAAGCTAACTGAACTTAAATTAGGTGAAATAGCAACTATAAGTGGTAGATATTATGCTATGGATAGGGATAATAATTATGATAGGTTGAAGAAAAGTTATGATGCAATAGTTAATGGTATTGGATTTACTGATATTTCTATTGAGAAATATATAAATGATAGTTATAACAGAAATGTAACAGATGAGTTTATAATGCCAGCAGTCTTTAATCAGGAAGGACATATTTTAGAAAATGATGGAGTAATTGCTTTTAATTACAGAAAGGATAGGCTTAGAGAATTGCTAACTGCTATTACTAATAAAAACTTTAATGATATGGAAGTTATTAAATTTAATAATCTTAAAGTTGTTACTATGATGCCAGTTGTCGAATCAGTTAAAGCACCATATGCTTTTTCTGATCCTATTCTTATAAATACTTTGGGAGAGTATGTGTGTAAAAATAATTTACGTCAATTAAGAATTGCTGAAACTGAAAAGTATGCTCATGTTACTTTTTTCTTTGATGGAGGAAAAGAGGTAGACTATGAAAATGAAAGTAAAATATTGATTCCATCTCCAAAGGTTGCTACATATGATTTAAAGCCAGATATGAGTGCGAATGAGGTAACTGATTTGTTATTAAAGGAAATGGAAAAATACGATTTGATAGTATTAAATTATGCAAATGGTGATATGTTGGGACATACAGGAGTTTTAGATGCAGCTATTTGGGCTATTGAAACAGTTGATAGTTGCCTTGAAAAAATATATAAAAAAGTATCTGAGTTAGATGGAGTTATGATTATAACAGCAGATCATGGTAATTGTGAGGAAATGTTAGATATAAATGGTAATATTGTAACAAGTCATACAACTAGTCCTGTTCCCTTTATTGTAACTAAGGATAATATTAAGCTTCGTGATGGAATACTTGCTGATATAGCTCCTACTATTTTAGATCTATTAAAAATAAATAAGCCTATTGAAATGACTGGGGAAAGTTTAATTATAGAGCAAAGTTAATATTTTATTTGTGTTAATTGATAAATATTATCATATAATTACTTTGGGACTGTTTGACAAAATGTTAATTTTATGTTATAATCTGTCCTAGTTAGTGGCACATTATTCTAGTCAGTAGCTTTATTATGAGGATGGGGATAAACTACCATTAAAGAGCATATCTGTGAAACCTTTGGTGTTTGCTTTGGATGCCCAATCTGGGGTGAATGCTGAAGATGAGAGTTATGGGCATGATATAATGGCATATATCAGATGACCCATTATTCGTGGAGACCTATTTATGTGATAAGCCTATACGAGTTAATTCTGATGGACTTGTTACGAAATGGGATTAAACCTACTTTGTGGCGAAAGTTATGAGTAGTGTAGCTTGTCTTGAGTGAGAGCTTTGGGATTAGTACAAAAATTATATTATAAATGGCCATTTTTAATATAATTTACTATGAAATTACTCTTGCAAAAAAGAATTAATAATAAAGTCCTGTTGAGGAAATCTCCTAGAGTGTACTCTAATATGGGATTGCAGTGGGTACTAAGTGGTAATCAAGTCGTATAGATTCTATACTGTTTTCTTTAAAGGGGAACCGCAAGACTGGTAACGGTCTGTAGAAAATGGGGAAATCCTACTTGACCTAAGACTCAAAGTTAACCATATAAGAAGCCATTAATTTTTTTATTTTAAGAGGTATGAATAGAAATGAAATTAAAACGCGAAAACGTCTTTAAAAATTTATTAGTTCAAACAAGAAAAAAAGAAAAAAAGGGTAAAGAAACGGTTAATGTTAAATGGATTTTTAGTATAGCAATTATATCATTTTTGATATCACTTTTTATGTCTTTATTTAGTGAAGTTATGTTAAATAATGTTAATTTATTGGTGTCTATTATAATTACACTGATATTTATTTTACTTGGTATAGTTTTTGATATAGTAGGGGTTAGTGTTACATCAAGTGATGAGAAAGTATTTCATTCAATGAATTCTAGAAAAGTAAAGGGTGCAAATATTGCTGTAAAGTTTAAAAAGAATGCTGATAAAGTATCATCATTTTGCTGTGATGTTATAGGAGATATTTGTGGTGTTATATCAGGTTCTAGTGGTGTTGTTATAGCAACTACCTTAATTAGTGTTACTAATGTTAATCCATTAGTAATTACACTTTTAACAACTGCTGTAATTGCTTCTCTTACAATAACGGGAAAAGCGATTGGTAAGAGTTTTGCTATTAATAAAAGTAATATTATCCTATATGAATTTGCTAAAATAATATCTGTATTTTATAGAAAGTAATATAGGGAGTAAAGTTGTGAAAAAATATTACACATTAAGTGGAAAGATAATTAAATATAGTTTCTTGGATACTATAAGGGGTAAGACCAAACTATTAGGTATTGGTGATGAAGCAAGAGTATACCAAGAAGAAAGTAGAGTAATAAAATTTTATCATCCTAAAGAAATAAAAGATAGACTTGATTTAAATACTGCTATTAAATTAAGAAAAATACAAACAAATAGGTTTATTTTTCCAGGTAATGATGATGATTCTTTATTGCTTGATAAAGATGGTAATCTTGTTGCGTATAAAGCTAGGTATATAAAAAATCTTGGCTTGAAGTATTTGCTAGAACAAGATATTAATTTTTTTTAAGAAGAAGCAAAAGCATTAAAAGATGATATAAAAGTTTTATCTAAATATAATGTTAGTGCAGATGATTTTCATACAGGTAATTTTAGTTTTAATAAAGGGAGCTATTTTACTTAAACTTGCAGAAAGAGCTCCAAAAGGAATCCGGCATGTCTATGATCCTGATCACGCA
>CATKYP010000053.1 GCA_949840855.1 uncultured Bacilli bacterium
ATATTATATATTTTTTTAATTAATTTTTAAATAAAAAAAACATTTAGAAATAATTTCTATATGTTGGTTTTTCAATGAACTTATAAATATACCTAATATAAATTGTTCTATACTTTATTTTTTTCTATTACTAATATATTTCTGGTACTATTCTCTTTTGGTAGCATAAATTTTTCTTGACTAGCTATTTTTAAATTGTATTTCTCTAGTAGTTTTTTATTATTTATATCATTTAATTCTTCATCGATATGGCCTTTTAGCGGAATAAATTTTGTATTATTATCAATTAAATTTTTTGTATAATTAAGAAGTTTTTCTAAATTAGCAACTGCTCTTGTTGTTATTATATCAAAGTGTTTTTCTTTGTAATCTTCTACTCTTGTATGTATTGTTTCTATATCTTTTAAGTCAAGTTCTTTTATTACTTCATTTAGAAAAATTATTCTCTTGTTTAGTGAATCTATTAAAGTTACTTTTAAATTTGGATACATTATTTTTAATACTAATCCTGGAAAACCTGCTCCTGTTCCAAAGTCTAGAAGAGTATTTATCTCTTTTAAATTTATTACCTTTACTATAGTTAGACTATCATAAAAGTGTTTTAAATATACTTCATTATGTTCTGTTATTCTTGTTAGATTTATTTTTTCATTCCAAGTTATTAGTAGATTATAATATGTTTCTAGTTGTTGTAATTGTTTATTAGTTAGATTTATTCCAATTTTTTTTAATTCAATTATAAATTCTTCTTTAGTCATTATTACTATTCCTCTTTAAATAGATCATTAATATTGAAATATCTGCTGGATTAACACCACTTATACGAGAAGCTTGTCCAAGAGAAGTAGGTAGAATATTTTTTAGTTTTTCTCGAGCTTCACTAGCAATATTTGGGATTTTATCATAATCAATAGTTGATGGTATTACTTTTTCTTCTAACTTTAACATTTTTTCAGCTTCACTTGTTGCTTTTTTTAGATAGCCTTCATATCTAATATTTATTTCTACATATTCTTGTACTTCCTTGTCATATGGCAGCTTAATAAAATGCTCTATATTTTTAATTGATACTTCTGGTCTTTTTAAAAGTTCATAAAGAGTTATTCCATCATTTATTTTAGATGTAGGTATTTGTTCTAAGTAGTCATTTACTTCTTTTTTAGAGGTTATTTTATTTTCTTTTAGTAAATTATATAAAGATTCTATATCTTTTTTCTTTTTTAAAAATTTTTTATATGTTTCCTCTTTTACTAATCCTACCTTATAGCCATATTCTCTTAACCTTATATCCGCATTATCATTTCTTAATAATAAGCGATATTCTGCACGTGATGTAAGCATTCTATATGGATCTTTTACTCCTTTTGTTATAAGATCATCTATTAAGACTCCAATATATGATTCATTTCTTTTTAAAATAAGGGGTTCTTTATTTTCTAATTTTAATGCTGCATTAATTCCAGCAATTAGTCCTTGTCCTGCTGCTTCCTCATAACCACTTGTTCCATTTATCTGTCCTGCTGTATATAAGTTTTCTATTAATTTCGTTTCTAAAGTCTGTTTTAATTGTCTAGAATCTATTGCATCATATTCAATGGCATAGGCATATTTTAATATTTTAGCTTGCTCCATTCCTGGCAAAGAATGCACCATTTTCTCTTGTATATCGTGAGGCATACTGGTAGAAAATCCTTGTAAGTAAACAGTATTTCCATAATCTTTATTTGTTATATCTATACTTTCTGGCTCTAAAAATAGTTGATGACGTTCTTTATCGTTAAATCGCACTACTTTATCCTCAATAGAAGGACAATATCTTGGACCTATTCCTTCTACATACCCTCCATACATACTTGATTTTTCTAGATTATTTTTTATTATATTATGCGTATCTGTCGTTGTGTATGTTAAGTAGCAAGGAACTTGATTATCGACATTATAATATGCCTTATTATCAAACGAAAAGGTATGAATAGTATTATCTCCACTTTCTAAGGTTGTTTTAGTATAATCAATTGTATTTTTATCAATTCTTGGAGGTGTTCCTGTTTTTAATCTCAAAATATTAAATCCTATTTTTTTTAAATCATCACTTAAATATTTACTAGGCTTTTCGCCATGTGGTCCTCCACTTGTTTTTTCACTACCTACTAAAATAGCTCCTTTTAAATATGTTCCTGTTGTAAGTATTAAAGTTTTAGTGTATATTTCTTTACCATCTTCTAGAATTATTCCTTTTATTTTATTATCTTCTACTATTAAGTGTTCTACAATTCCTTCTAAAATGTCAAGATTTTTAGTATTTTTTAAAGTTTTTAACATTTCTTTTGGATATATAACCTTATCTGCTTGAGCACGTAAAGCTTGAACTGCTGGACCTTTTTTAGTATTTAAAAGTTTGATTTGGAGATTAGCTTTATCAGCATTTTTGGCCATTTCACCACCTAAAGCATCTATTTCTCTTACAATTATTCCTTTAGCAGGTCCTCCAATTGATGGATTACATGGCATATCTGCTATGTTGTTGATATTTCCCGTAATTAGTAGAGTTTTATGTCCTTTTCTACTTGCTGCAAGGGATGATTCACATCCAGCATGACCTCCTCCTACAACTATTATTTCATAATTCATTTTTTCACCTACTTTCCTACACAAAAGTTACTAAATAAATTATCTATTATTTCGTCACTATAATCTATTCCTATTATTTTTCCTAAGTTATCAAAAGCACTTTTTAAATCTAGTTCTATTATATCAAGTGGATAGCTTTCCTCTATTCTTTTTAGGGTCTCTTCTAAAGATATTAAAGATAGTTTTGCAAGAGATAATTGTCTTGCATTTGTTAAATATGTATAGTCTTTAGCTTCTATTTTATCTAAATTAAACATTTCTTTTATTTTTTCTTTTAACGGATTTGTTCCTTTCAATGAGGTAGTGTTAGTTGTTATTATATTTCTTTCTTTTAGTTCTTCAATTTCAATATTTATTTCTAAATCATTTTTATTAATTATAACAATACTAGTCTTTTCTTTTGTATTTTCTAAAATCTCTTTATCTGTTTTAGTTAATTTTTCATTTGCATTTAAGACAACTAGAATTAAGTCAGCTTCTTCTATTAAAGATATACTTTTTTCAACTCCTATACGCTCAACTATATCTTCTGTTTGTCTAATACCTGCTGTATCTATAATATTTAAGGGTATTCCTTCTATATAAATATTTCCTTCTACTATATCTCTTGTTGTTCCTTCTACATCTGTTACAATTGCTTTGTCATATTCTAGAAGACTATTTAAAATACTACTTTTACCAACGTTTGGTCTTCCTATTATTATAGTTTTTATTCCTGTTTTAATAATTTCCTTATTTTCTGATTCATTAATTAAATATTTTAATTCTTTTATTTGGCTTTTTACTATTTCTCTAATTTTCTCTATAGTCATTATTTCAATATCATAATATTCTGGATAGTCGATATTTACTTCTATATGTGATATTAAATCTGTTAGATTTTCTCTAAATTCTTTTATTAATTTGGAAAGTCTTCCTTCAACATTATTAATAGCAAGATTTCTTTCATTATTTGTTTTACTTTGAATTAAGTCCATTACAGCTTCACTTTGTGTTAAATCAATTCTACCGTTAAGGAATGCTCTTTTAGTAAACTCTCCTTTTTCTGCTAGACGAGCACCATTAATTAGTAGTAATTCTAAAATCTTATTTGTTGTACTTATTCCACCATGGCAATTTATTTCTACTATATCTTCTGTTGTATATGTTTTTGGAGATAGCATTACAGATACTAATACTTCATCTATTATTTCGTCTTTATCTACTATTTTACCATAATGAATTGTATGCGATTTTACTTCATTTAAGTTGCATCCTTTAAATATCTTGCTTACTATATTTAGTGAATCTTGTCCACTTATTCTCACGATAGAAATTGCTCCAACACCCAGTGAAGTTGATATAGCTGCTATTGTATCATTCATAATGACCTCCTTATCCATTTTTTGCTTTTACTATTATAGCATATATACTAAAAAAAAGAAGATTTATTTTTCTTCCTTACATTTTATTACAATATATCTATTTGGTTCTTCTCCTTTACTTTCTGTATAGACATATTTATTATTTAGTAAAGCATTATGAATTAGTCTTCTTTCATATGAGTTCATTGAATCAAGTCGTGCTTCAATCTTTGTTTTTTTTACCTCTTCTGCTACATTATTAGCAAGTTTAATAAGAGAATTTTCTCTTTTTTCTTTATAGTCACTTATAGTAAGTATAAATTTAAATGGTATTTTTAGCTCTTTTTTTAGAGCTGAGTGAGTTACTACTTGTAAGGCGCTTAAGTTTTTGCCATTTTTTCCTATTAATAAGGCATCATTTTCTGAGTAAATGGTAAAAATTGGAACAGTGTCCTTGTTAGTTATTTCTACATTTATAGTTTTATATCCAATATTATTAAGAAGCTTTTTTATATAGTTTTCAATAAAATTTAATACTTCTCTTTTTTCTATTACTTCAATGGTAGTAGTCTCATTATCACTATCAATTTCTGTTATTAGAAGATTCTTTTCAGTTTCTACCAATCTCTTTTTAGCTTCATTTATAGCCTCTATTTTAGTAGGGGCAGTGTATATATTTTTTTCCATTACTCTTTCTCCTTTATTTATTTAGATGTATGTCTTTTTACTGTAATGTTTTGTAATATTGTGCATAGATTACTTATGAACCAATATATACATAATGCTGATGGCATAAATAGTGCTGTAACTATTATCATTATGCTCATATATATTGGCATATTTTTCATTGCAGGTTCTATTGTTTGTCCTGACATATTCATTTTAAATGAGAAGAATGTTGTTAGTGCTATTAAAATCATTAATATTATATATATATAGAAAGAAGAGGTTCCTATTCCAACTGTTGGTGTAGTACCTAATTGAAGACCTAGGAATGTTCCTTCAAATATAGCTGGTACTCGTTGAATTGATTCATAAAATGCTAAAAGTAGTGGTAACTGTATAAAAGAGAAGAGACATCCAGATATTGGAGATATATTATACTTTTTGTATACTGCCATCATTTCTTGTGATTGCATCATCATAGCCTTCTCATCTTGTCTACCTTCATACTTTTTCTGTATTCTCTGCATTTCAGGTTGAGCTTTTTTCATAAGTTCAGATTGCATTGCTGTTTTTTTTGTGAACGGATAACATATTAATCTTATCAATATAGTTATTATTATAACTGCTAAAGCATAGTTTTTAGTAAAATTTCCTACTTGCAAAATAAAGAATGCTAATGGTTTTACTAAAAAAGTTGTCCATAATCCTTCATATTTACCATCGTTTATTTTAAATTTTTGACAATCTGGTAGTTTTTTTAAATTAACTTTATTTTTTTCATATTGTGCAATTGTTTCCTTATCAGTTGGTTTACATAAAATATTTTCTACTAAATTTTGTTGAGTCACACTATTTTTTACTTGTTTATTATTTTTGTCTGTTAATGTTTTTGTACAACCTGTTGTTAGTGTTAAAAATAATAGTATTAATATAATCAATTTAATTTTATTTTTTTTCATTTAAATCTCCTTTTGGCTTTTTTAGTAGAGAAAGTAATTGTTCTTTTAATTCTTCATAGGTTAAATTTAAAGCTCTACTTCTTAATATTATAATATAATCTTGTCTATTAAGATAGTCTTTTCTATAAATATCGATAATACTTCTTATTTTTCTTTTGTATTTATTTCTAATTACTGCTTTTCCTATTTTTTTTCCAACGGAAATACCAAATCTGTCATATTCAAAGCTATTTTTTTTAGAATATATGACAAAATATTTGTTTTTAATACAATTTCCATTTTTTATAAGACTATTAAATTCATTTTGTTCCTTTACAATATACCTTTTTTTCATATTTTAGACCTTCTTTTTAATTTAAAAAACCACTGTTTTATAAACGGTGGTATTATTTACAAAGACTTTTACGTCCTTTACGACGACGACGATTCAATATATTTGTTTTTTTACGTGCAAAGAATCCTAACTTCTTTTTCTTTTTCAAATTATTTGGTTGATAAGTTCTTTTCATATAATTCCACCTCCAGACATAAATCTCCCTTATTATAATAAATAAATATTTAACTTGTCAATTAGAAAATTATAATAAAT
>CATKYP010000054.1 GCA_949840855.1 uncultured Bacilli bacterium
TGCAACGGAATTTCGTTACGGCAAAGCCAATTAATTTTTATTATTTAGTGTGTAAACTTGACAGGGTACAGTACCGTGGTTTTTAGTTACCAATTAATATTTTGTGAATCAAGAATGCTAATAATTTTATGAAGTTTTAGCCGTGAAATCGGGACAATCAGCTGGCTATTAAGAAAATGAATTTCTTTTTTCTTAATGTCAACATCTTGAATATTGTTAAGATTTATCAAATAACTTCTTTGTGGACGAAATAGTTTTGGAAAAGTTTCCTCGAGTTCTTTTAGAGAGGAATTAACATTTATTTGACGATTATCGATCGTATACATTAAGGACTGGCGTGTACTAGTGGGACTACTTTGAAAAAATAATATCTTTCTAGTGGGAATCCTTGTATAAAGATTATTGCTTTTAATAGTAATTATTTCATCACGATTAGTGGCTTGTTTACTTAAAATCTTACGGAAATCTCTAGTTAAATCCTCTTCAATTGTATGATAATTTTTGTTAATGAAATCAAGGGCCTCAACTTGATACTTATAAGTAGTATATAGAAGATCTTCATGAACAGTAAGAAAAATGATGGAGGCTAAATCATCATTTTCTCTAATCAATTTGCTAACTTTAAGGCCGGCTTTTAAATCTCCGTTTATCTCAAGATCTAAAATATAGATATTATCAGGAGATGGAAATAGAAGATTACGATTAAGGTCTCTTAAATTATTAAATGTTTGAATGTTGATATTACGAATATGTAATTTATTTTGAATATTATGGATAACATTGGTTAACAATCTTTGTTCCTCAAGATGATCTTCCAAAGTAATTATATTTAGCATATTATCACCTCCCGTTAGTCAATATTACTAAAAAAGGTAGGGAATATTGAGAAGTATGTGAAAATATTTTCATTTAATACAATATATCGACGCTCAATGTAATGAATTTTGATTAAATTTTATAGTCAGTAAAAATAAATATATATTATTTCGTTCACTCCCAAATATCGACGTTCAATGCACCGCAAAAAAATGAAAAATTATAAAATAACAAAGTAATTAGCATTCGATAGTTAATTGCTATTTTTGTTTACTATTGGGCTATAAAAACTAAAGGTCTCTTTCCTTTGATGGAGAGAAGCCTTTTTATTTGGGAAGGGGCGTCATACAAATGAAGCGGGTCAAATGGATCTTATTAACTATTGTAGTTCTGTGTCTATTTATTTGTTCATATTTTGCAGGGAAAGTATTTAAGCAGTCATCAATACAAACTGAACAAGTTAGTTCGAAAAAGATAGCCAAAAATAAGGATAGAGTTTCTGAGTCTTCCAGTCAGACAAAGTCAGTTGCTTCTTCATCTAGTAAAAGTGAAGAAAAACTAGATTACGAGACTATTACTCCGATGCAAACAGCGGCAGCTATTGCCTATTATGGACAACATAAAGTTGGAAAAACAATTTGGAAAGATATTTTTGATGGTGCAGATGATTTAGATATTTATCAAAATGATAATGCTGATGGACTAAATGTTAAGGGCCGAGGGAATTCATGGATGCTTCATCCAAGTCAAGAAGGTGGAAGTCACATGGCTACTTATACAGTAGGAGCTGATGGAGAAGTTGCCTTTTATGATATTTCTGCAGTAAATAAAGATGACGATAAAGATCCATATGCTACTGTAAATCTACGTGACATTATTAACTATGTAAATGATCAGGGGGCAGTAGACCAGATAAAAGATAAGGCTCAACATATTCACTTACAACAATAATGGGAGAGAAAAATGAAAGAACCTGAGAACCAACATGTTAATGAAAATAAAGAATTAGAACAAGAAATTGAAAAGTTAGAAAATAGGCTTCAAAGTGAAGAAAAAAACAAAGATACCAATATCATTCATCATTTGGCCTTTACTGAGGATCACCTTGCACAAGTAATTCGATTTTTAACACATAATTTAATAACAACCGTAGTTCTAATACTAATTGCTATTATTTTTTCATCTATTCGGTGGTACGCAATTGTTTTAATTATCTTAGTTACATATGCTTATCCATTATTGTCTAATCATAGTTATTACCCATGGGAAAAATATTTGCGAAGAAAAAACCATCATTCTCACAAAACAAAAGAAAAGTTAAAGGATAAGCAAGAAACAGAGCATTCAAAAAAGCCAAGTCCAAATAAGGATAAAATCATTGTTTCAGCATTAATCATAGTGATTATAATTCTCATTTCTTTGATTATCTTTTTTATTGCCTCAACAAAATCAACTAACTCAGCTCATTCTCATGCCCAGTCAACTACTGTCCAGAGAAGTTCTAGTGAAAAGAAAATTAGTTCAAGCAATAAAAAGCCTGTATATACTACGCAACACACACAACAACTTTCGCCAGCAAATATGGATGATAAGCTGAAAGCAGCGGCCGCTTATTACTATGCCTCTGAACATCATCAAAAAATGTTTGAGTTTAAAATGGCAGTTCAACAAAATGGTTTAGCAATTGGAAAAGAAACTGGTGCAGATTATCAAGAAGGAACTGATCCGGTAAGTTTAATGCCTCTCCATACTGGGTCAGGGGCAGTGCCTTTCTATACTACAGACAACGATAATGTTTATTTCTATGTTCCAAGCGCAATGCCATCAGAGGCGATTGGCGAAGGAAGTGATGATTCAGATCAGCCAGTATTAACGACAACTTGGCAAGAAATATGTGATTTAGTTAATCAGAATGGTGCATATGAGCAAGTTAAGAAAGTTGCAGAGAATTCAGAAGCAATGGGAGATTAGAAATGCAAGATTTATTTGATATGAAACGGGAAGAGTTAAATGACTTTCTCAAACGCCTAGTTAGTAACATTAACGATAAAAATAAATTAGAACAAATCTTAGATAATAATATTTATATTAATGAAGCTCAAGAAGAATTAAATCAGCGCTTTTGTGATAAATACGATGAATCAATGATTACTTTTCAGGGAATGTTAAATGGAGATAAAGATAGTTTTTTTAATAGTCGTTTCGCAACTACTTTTAAGCAATCTCCTACTTCTACGACATATAGATTGTTGCTTAAAAAGTTTAATCTTTTAGATCAATTAGAGAATAACTATATTCAAAAACAAGCTGATTTTAGCTTTGGTTCAAGATATGAGAACTTTGGATCAATTATTCTGCTAATTTTGAGTACAGCTTTTTTAATTATGTCGTTTCTATATAACTGGATTCCCCTTTTAAAGATTTTAATGATGTTCTTCTTTATCAGTTCTATATATTTGCTTTATTGTACTTATAAGTTCAAAAAATATGAGACAAAAATTGAAGAGGTTATGAATGAAAAAGATACCGTTGCTGTTGAAATGAAGAAGATAAGTTTACCATATTTGCAGAAGATGTTTGAGGAAGCCCGAGATGAGTGGGAAAATTATCCAAATAATATTGAGGTAATGAAAGAAGCAAAAGAAAATACAGAAAAAATTCGTGAACAATTGGTGTCAATTGATTTAGACGGCTTGAAACTTATTCCAGTTAAATTTAGAAGTCTAAAATTTTTACAATTATTTGAAACATTTTTACAGGATGGACGCGCAGACTCTTGGAAAGAATGTGTGAATTTATATCATCAAGATGTTCAATTTGATGAAAATATTCGTCATCATCGTGAGCAAGAAGAGCATAATCGTCAACAGAGTAAACTTCAACAACAAGAACTATGGGAACAACGTCATCAATCAGATCTTCAACGGCAACAACTTAACGAAAGTGTTAGACAGTCAGATCTTCAACGACAACAGCTTAACGAAAGCATTAGACAGTCTACTATTCAACAAGAACAGCTTAATGAAAATATTAAGCAGTCTACTCTTCAGCACCAGCAACTTGATGAGATGGCTAATCAATCTAAAATACAGAAAGATCAATTACACGAAGCTCGTAAACAAACTGCTAACCAAGGGAAACAACTTGATGAACTGCGGAAACATACACGGATTGGTAAGATCATTGGCGCTTCATCCATTCTTCAAAATGTTCAACTTAATGATATTCATAAAGAACAGAAAGATCATGATCGTTGGGTTGAAAAGGGATTTAGAACTAAAGAAGAGGAAGAACAATATCGTCGTACGCATCCAAAATGGAGTAGAAATCATCCTCGTCAAGGGTATTATCGGTAATGAGGGATTACTATGAAAAAACACAATAAAATTGTTTGGAGTTTATCTGGAATAATTGTTGTTTTAATTGCAGCTTTATTTTTCATACTAGGTAGCAGTACACAACAAAAGACTATTAAAAGTAATAAAAATATAAGAGAAATAAAGACGACACAAGTATCACAAAAAGTATCTTCGGCCACAAAAAATAGCAATGAGTCAGTTATTAGTAGCTCATCATCTCAGCCAAAAAAAGAAAAATTAAGCTATCAACAATTAGCGGTAGCCGCATATATCAATACTTTGCGAGGAGATAGTATTGAGGAGAAGATGAATACCTTTAATGAATGTGTGAATGGGGAAAGCTCTAATCCAGCTACTGAACAACCAACATCTTTTGAACAACATAATGATCCTACCTTTCAAATAAATGAGGGTGACATGGGATTTGCTTGGTATGTTATTAGTTTTAATGAAAATTCAATTGATGTTGAGCATTTTACACATGGAGAGCAAGATTCAAGTAAGTCATTTAATAAATCAGATATTGAAGAAAAATATAGTAGTTACAAGAGTCAATTGGATGAAGCAATCCAAAAAATTAATCAGAACCAACAAAATGTCTCGAACTCTCAAGATGATGACAGTGATGAAGAATAGATAATAAAAGAAATACTACAACTTGAATGCCTTATTTGTTAATAATCGACACTAAAGGCCTAAAATAAAACCACTTGGTAATAATAACCGATTACCAAGTGGTTTTTACGTAGTGAATTTTCTATGCTTTACCTGAATATCTTTTTAAGCCTGTATTATGATTTTTCAGTAGTATGTAGCTTTGTCATTACCTCTTCTTTTTCTATTCTATATTTTAATTCTTTTGAGTTTAATCGTCGTAATGTCCTTGCAGCATGAATACTAGGATTACATGCTTTTTTGAACCCTCCTCCTACTGGGTGAACGGGGATATGATCCTTATTTAGCCAGAAACAATAGCATTTTTCATGATTCTCCTCTATCAGTTTCTTAAGCTTATTATTACACATCTCATATCGCTCTTTACTCTTCTTATTTCCTAATCCTTTGACCTTACTGCCCCAACCTAGGAAAATATAATCTGCTTTTTTGAAATATGCTTCTAATAGGCATAGGTTAGTTTTTATTGCCTCTATATCTATTTCTTTATTAGTTAGTGAGCTTATCTTATTCGTCCGTGTAGGAATAATATCCATTTGAATAAAGGTTTTAATATTCTTTATGTGTTTCTGATCATCTTCGAATCGATTATTTAAAAAGGCTCTAAGTACATTAGAACGGGTGGGATCTAGACCTCCTCCGTTTTTTACTTTATACTCATTTTTACGGTGATATCTTGCTTGATCTTGTTGAATCTTTTCATAGATATAAATTTCCTTAGAATTTGGGTTACCTTCTTCTTCTCTAATCGTGTCTGTAATCTTCTCTAATCGTTCTTTCCCCTTATAAGTACTGGGATTAATTCCTACGCTTAAAATAGTTACTCCACTATCTTTTAAGGGCATAATAGAAATGGCCTTATCATTAACTTTTGATTCTAATATTTTAAGCCATTTTTCTGCCGCTGGATTTTTGCCTGGTAATGAGTTTATATACCACCAGCTCGAAAATAATTCATTTCTATTGATGTCTATCTTTTTACAATCCATTTCTTCTTTTCCGCCTCCAGTAAAAGTCTTATACACTCATTTATCTTGTTTACTGCCATTATCTTATCACACTATGTTTATACCTGAATAAGCATAATAGGGATAGTTAACGTTAACGAGATAAAAATAATAGCAGGTACTACATAATTGCGAAAAGTGTAGTACCTGCTTTATTTAGTGGAATTATTATTCTTTGTTAAGTTTTATTAATCCTAAAACATTTTTTGAAACTTGTTCAGCTTGTTTTTCATCCATTTCATTTAAAGCTTGCCAAAGTTTCTTTTGATAAAATCCCATTTCAGCTTCATCAGTTGAGCCATGCATTAGTTTATCCATACT
>CATKYP010000055.1 GCA_949840855.1 uncultured Bacilli bacterium
ATTCTATCATTTATATAATTTTATTTCAATCCATATTGTAAAACTTGTAATCATTTTGTGATAATACAAAAATAAAACTGCCACTTAAAGATACTATTTTAAATCTTTATAATTAAAAACAGTCTGGTTGGAATTTCTACCACTTTGATAATACATTACAAGAATTTCACAATATAAATATCTCTGATACTTATGTCTATAATCTATTAATATCTAATGTTGACCCTCTCCTTATAAATATAAGTCTAGTAAGAAATATTATATTAAAAAATATTTTAAGGGTATTCTAGATTCAAAAGAGGAAAAGTAAAATTTATTACCATAGATTTATATTCTACTTATTATAAATTGATGCACTCTTTATTTCCTAATGCTATTTTAATCTCTGATCAATTTCATTTTGCTCTTCATCCTAGAAATGTCATTGATAAAACAAAAATCAAATCTATTTCTAAACACAATCCTGATTATATAAAAGAAGTTACTCAAAAATATATTGTTACTTATCTTCTTCATAAAAATTTTCATATTTATTATTCTTACAATTATTATCGAGGTATTTAAAGATCTATTCGTGATAAAGATAAGTCTAAATTTATTAATATCATTCATTATTTGGACTAATCAACTTTTTCACAATACATTATTAAAACAAGTAAGGCCTTCTTAAAAATAGAAAATCATTAATTAAATTCTTTTGATTACGAATTATTTAATGAAATTGATGAAAGAATTAATAATTTTGATTAAACAAATCAAACATACTGCTTGTGGCTATCGAAAATTTAAGTATTTCAAGTTTAGAATTATGTTAATTAAAATTTTATGTAATCATATTCAATCTAAATAAAAGAGAACTATTTCTAGTCCTCTCATCACAGTTCATTTATCATTAATCTTTTTGGTCTACCAATGCTAATTAACATTGAACCATTTTGACTTTTAATTATACAATTCTACCAAATAGTTACAGAAAATCTTGTAGAGCAATTATTCCAAGTATATCCATCCCAACTAACATCATAGTCATATATACCCCTATATTTATTACCTGTGTAGCCTCCTCTTGTTAACCAAGGTCTTGTCCTACTCATTAAAGAATTGCCAAATCCATACCGTCTACTTTTATAAAATACAAATGTTCCATCTGCATTTGTAGCATCACCTTTGATACCACCACTTGATGATAATGCTACTTTATACTCATTATAATACCTTTGTGCTGGTAAACTAGTAAAACCAGCTTGGGATATATTATTGTGAAAATTTGCCATTACATACTCCCTAGATCCTCCTGATGTATCATAAATACCGTATACTGTTCCTGTTGTGCTTGCTCCTGTTCCTTCTAAACCAGAATCATATCTGTATTTACAAATATCTGTATTTGAATAAGATGGACTCATATTTCCTTCACTACAACCAGTTAATGTTGGATAGCTATTATTATTTGGTGCATAATTATTTTTATATACTTCTTTATTTATTCCAGTATAATTTTTATTTCCATATTTTCCGTACTTACTTTGACTTAAATAAGTAAATGCTCCCCATTCTGTATTTTTTATCATATGGGCATCATAATTTCCTCTTAATCCATAATTATTAGAACCATTATTGTCATTTAATTGATCTTTAATACTATTAAATAAAGTTGACAAATTAAACGATTCAGTAGTTGTGTTTCGAATTAAAGAGGGAAGAGCCTGTACTGCATCTGTGATGTTACCAGCTATTTCAAATTTAGCTACCCAAATTCCTGATAATTCTATATTCCCTGAATTATTTCTTGTTGTCTCATCGTCACAGGTATCTCCCCAACAAAATGATGATGGGGTAAAATATTCTGCTGGATTACTGCCTGTATATTGTCCTATTCCAGTTTCTATTGTATTTTTATTTACAAACTTAATGTCAAATGCACCTGGCGTTTCTTCACTAGGCTCACTTGCTCCTTCTATTTGATATCCATAAGTATTTCCTAGAGTATATGAATATCTTGGTATCCATACCATCATTGTATTCATATCATCTATTGGTATTTCTGTTCCAGCAGTTGCTGATACATATCGTGCTCTCTTTGCTTGATCCTTTATTGTTACGGCATTCGCCCATACTTGATTATCATAGTTATACCAGCTTTTTGTTGTATCTGCTTTAACCCAAGATTTTGTACATTCATTATATACTACTGGTATCATATCTCCTACTAACTCTGGAGGATTCGCTCCACTTGTATCTTCTCCTACTGAATCTAAATCTGCTATACAATTCTTTTTCACAGGCTCTCCTGTTGTTACTTTTATCTTTCCTTTATAGTCTCCTGATAAGTCTGATGTTAGTCTTATAGTTACTGTTACTTTCTCTCCTGGCGCTAAGTTTTCTTCTTCTATTATTCCATCTGATAGTTTTCCTGTCTTTGTTGTAGTTCCGTTGGTATAAGTAAAATTAATATTTTCTCTTCCTACTGTATTTATTATGTCTTCTATTGTTACTTGATAACTGGCTTCTTCTGTTCCTCTATTTTCTATAGTAAACGTATAAGTAACATTTAATCCTAGATTTTCTTTATCAGGTCCATATATTCCGATATATCTTGTACCTGTTCTTATTGATATTACTTTTTCTGTATTTACTGTTTTTGTAAATAAAGCATAGGTTGTTCCTATTACTAATACTACTAATAGAAGTAAGGGTACTATTATAAATTTTTTCATATTATTATCTTTCATTATTTCACTCCCTATTTTATTTATACTCTCTACTTTATAAATTTACTTTAGCACAATTTATGGGCAATGTAAATATTTTGATCTGTTTTATTAAAAATTTGTGTAAAGATATAGGTATTAAAAAAGAACTGTTAACAGTCCTCATCTAATGAATATGCAACTTTATATGCGGCATCTTTAGCGGCAATTTTCATATCTTTCATAAAGTTTGGATTCTTCTTTTTATACATCATAAATGCATAAGCTCCAATTCCCATTGCTGCCATAGCACCCATCATTACTTTTCCTTTCATATTACTTTTCACCTCACTCTTATTATGAAGTGATTATTTTATTTTATACCATCTATTAGAAATTTTTTTATACTTGTTCTTCTAATATCCGCTTTCGTATTATTAACAGCTAAATTTAAGGCTTCTTTTTCTCCTATCAAAAATAAACATTTCTTACATCTAGTAACTGCTGTATAAATAAGCTTTCTATAAAGCATTTTATTAAAAGCTTTTACAAGAGGAATTATAACTATATCAAACTCACTACCTTGTGCTTTATGTATTGATATAGCATAAGCTTTTTTAAAATTAAAAAAATTTGTAGGAGTATATTTTACTAAATTATCATCAAAATCTATATATATCTCTTTTTTAGGTCTTGTAATGATTTTTTTAATAATACCAATATCACCATTATAAACATTATCATCTGGCATATTAGTAAGTTGAATTACTTTATCATTTTCTCTATAGGTTTCTTCTCCTATTATTATTTCTTTTTTAGTAGTTGTTTTTTTATTGAATAAATCTTGTAGTTTTATATTTATATTATCTATTCCATTTTCTGTTTTATACATAGGGGCAAGTACTTGAAATGTTTTATAAGAGTAGTCTTCATATAATTCAGATATTTCTTTTACTCTTTCCAACACTTCATCTCTAGGACATTCTAAGAAAGTTAAATCTTTTGTTTCGTTAAATATTGAATAGTCTATCATTCCTTCTTTTATATTATAGGCTAAATTTACTATGTTAGAGCCATTTTCTTGACGATATAAAGTACTTAATTCACAAACATTTACTTTTTCACTATTAATTAAATCATGTAATACTTGTCCAGGACCAACACTAGGTAACTGATCTACATCACCTACTAAAATTATTTTTGTATTAACACTAAGTCCTTTTAATAAACTACTAAATAAATAAGTATCTATCATACTAGCTTCATCTATTAAAACAAATTCTACTTTACTTTTATTATACTCATTAACTTGAAACTTATTATTATCTTTATTCCATTTTAAGAAACGATGTATAGTAGAACTAGGCATATTAGTAGATTCACTCATTCTCTTTGCTGCTCTTCCTGTTGGTGCAAGCAGTGCTATTTTTTCTTTTAATTTTTCATAGCTTAATTTTTTTACTTCTCTATATAATTCTACAATTGCTCGCATAATAGTTGTTTTTCCTGTCCCAGGACCACCAGTTATTATAAGAAAGTTTTTTAAATAACTATTTATTATGGCATTTTCTTGATCTTCGTTGTAATCAATTCTAAAGTATTCTTCTAAATTTTTTAAATATTTTTCTTTATTAGTAAGAGTATTATCTTCAGAATGACTTAATATATTAATTCTATTAACAATTAAAGTCTCTGCTTCATACATCTGTCTTGTATAGTATCTGTCTTCAACACTTGTTACTCTCATATCTAATATCAACTTTTTTATTGCTGAATTAAAGATTTCATCATCTATTATTATATTTAAAACTTTTGGTAATAAAGATTGTATTTCCTCTAAGTAATAATAGCTATGGCCTAGACTATTACTTAGTTCATCCATTATATAAATAATTGCAGCACTAACTCTATTTAAATTATCTTTTTCGAGATTATTATTTAATGCTATATAATCGACTCTTTTAAAACTAAATTTATCAATATCTTCTAGTATTTTATATAAATTATTATTTATAACAGTTAAACTATCAGATTTATATTTATTATAAATTAACATAGCTTCCTTAGTATTAAATCCTATATCTTGAAGTTTTATAATGATATCATAACTAGCTTCGTGTTCAACTAAAGTGTCATGTAATATTTTACTATCTTTTTCAGTTATTCCTGGTATTAGTACTAAATTGTTGGGATGCTCTAAAATAGTATTTATGGTATCTTTTCCAAGAGTTGAAACAATTTTCTTAGCCTTATTCTCTCCAATTCCTTTAAACGCATCACTACATAAAAAGTTAACTAAAGAATCTTTATCTTCCATCTTACATTTTTCATAACTTTCTACTTGAAACTGAGTTCCATACTTAGCATGATTTGTTAGATTGCCATTAAAAATATATGTATCCATATCGTTTAATTCATGAAAATAGCCAGTAAAAGTAATAGTTTTTGATATATATTCAGAAAGCTCTTCAGATGAGTCTTCTACTTTAAAAAGACCAATTATATAACCATTTTCGGAATTATAAATACTTTTTCTATATTTTCCTTTAATAAAATTACTCATTAATAACTTCTCCTATTACATATGGATAGCTTATACTCTTAAGTTTTACTTTTATAAGGGTATTACTATCTATTATTTCTTCTATTTTTACATAAATATAATTACTAGTATGACCATATGAATAACCATCTGAAGAGCTTTCTATTAATACTGTTTCATACTTATCTATAAACTTATTTAAATATTTTAATTCTAATTCTTTACTTACTTCTAAAAGTTGTTTTGCTCTAGATTTTTTAATATTAGAATCAACTTGTTTCATAGAGGCTGCTACTGTTTTATTTCTAATTGAATAAGGAAATACATGTATTTTACTAAATTCTATTTCTCTAGCTATTGTAATGGTATTATTAAAGTCTTTCTCATCTTCCTCTGGAAACCCTACAATAATATCTGTAGTAATGGAAATATTAGGTCTAATAATTTTAAGTTTATTAATTATATTTTTAAAGTAATTTAAGTCATATTTTCTATTCATTAATTTTAATATTTTATCACTTCCAGCTTGTATGGGAATATGTAAATGATCTACTATTACATTACTATTTTTTATAACATTTAGTACTTCATCATTTAATTCTGTTACTTCAATCGATGAAATTCTAAGTCTTTCTAAGCCTTTTATATTAATAATTTCTTGTAATAATTCTTTAAACGTCTTATTAATATCTACACCATAATTTCCGGTATGAATTCCTGTTAATACTATTTCTTTATAACCATTTTTAACTAAATCTGTAATTTCTGATATTACTATATCAAACTTCTTACTACGACATTTTCCTCTAACAAAAGGAATAATACAATAACTACAAAAGTTTTCACAACCATCTTGTATTTTAACAAAAGCTCTTGTTCTACCTGGAAAATTTTTAATATGCATATCTTCAAAAGTGTTTTTATCATCATTATCTAAATGTTCTA